>CAXNFJ010000207.1:0-4739 GCA_964201165.1 Desulfomicrobium sp. | reverse complement strand
CGACGGCTCCCTGCTGGTTTCGGAAACGATCACGGTCCAGGCCACGGGGGATCAGGTCAAGCGTGGCATCGTGCGCGAGTTTCCGACCGTGTATCCGGGACGGAACGGGAGCACGGTCCGGATCGGATTCGAGCTGCTGCGCGTCGAGCGCGACGGGCGGCCCGAACCCTACCACACCGAAACCCGCTCCAACGGCGTGGCCATCTACGTCGGCCACAAGGATGTCTTTTTGGCCCCGGGCCGTCATTCCTACACCCTGACCTACTCCACCACCCGGCAGCTTGGGTTCTTCGAGGACCATGATGAGCTCTACTGGAACGTGAACGGCAATGGCTGGTCGTTGCCGATCGACCGGGTCAGCTGCGCTGTGCGTCTGCCGGGCGAGGCCACGGTCCTTGCGGCCGTGGCCTATGAAGGGCCCCAGGGCAGCACCGAGAGCGGACGCGCCGAAGGAGGGGGTTGCGAGGCTGTTTTTTCTTCGTCGCGGCCCTTTGCGCCGGGCGAGGGCCTGACCATCGCCGTGTCCTGGCCCAAGGGGTTCGTGGCGGAGCCGTCGGCGGCGCAGCAGGCCGCGGCCTTGGCGGCCGATGGTGGCGGAATGCTTGCCGCTGGCATCGGCGCTGTCCTGCTGCTGGTCTATTACATGCTCGCGTGGCTCAAGGTCGGCCGCGATCCGGCCACGGGCGTGATCATTCCCCGTTTCGCCTCGCCCAAGGGTTTTTCCCCGGCCATGGTGCGCATGTTGTGGCGCATGAAATTCGACGACACGGCCTACACCGCCGCCATCGTGAACATCGCGGTCCAGGGGGGCTTGCGAATCGTGGATAACGGGGCCATGCGCCTGGACTTGGCCGGGCAGGCGCCAACCGGTCTTTTCCGTGGGGAACGGGCTGTTTGGGACGAGCTGCGCAAGGCCGGGACGGGCATCGAACTCAAAAACTCCAACCACCGCGTCTTGAACCGGGCCAAACAGGCCTTGAGGGACACGCTGACCAAGGAGCTGGCCGCGACATATTTTGTGACCAATTCGGGTTGGATCGCGCCGGGCGTGGTCATTACGTTGGCCGCCGTGGCCTGGACCGTGCCCATCCCGCCGCTCCTGCTTTTCATCAGCGTCTGGCTGACCGGATGGACTTTCGGGTGTTTCACGCTGGTGCGCCAAGCCTGGGCGGCCTGGCAGGCCCGGGGCATCAAAGGTAAGTTCGGGGCTCTGGGGCTATCGCTTTTCGCCATTCCGTTCTTGGGCGGGGAAGTGGTGGGGCTGGGCGTTCTGGTCAGCCAGGCCGGGTTCATGGCGACCCTGGCCTTTTTGGCCATGATTCTCATGAATGCCTTTTTTTATGAGCTGCTCAAGGCTCCGACCCGCATCGGACGGCAGGTTCTGGATGAGATTGAGGGGTTCCGGCTGTATCTGTCCGTGGCCGAGGAAGACCGGCTTAATTTCATTCATCCCCCGGACGAAACCCCGGAGCTGTTCGAAAAATTCCTGCCCTATGCCATGGCCCTGGGTGTGGAGAACGAATGGGGTGAGCGGTTCGCAGACCTGCTGAACACGACCGGTTACGAACCCCGCTGGTACGTGGGGCATCATTGGAGCCCCATGCATCCGGCCGGCTTCGCCGCGAGTTTGGGCAGCGGCATGCATTCCGCCGTCTCCTCGGCGTCCACGGCGCCGGGAAGATCCTCGGGCATGAGCGGGGGCTCGTCCGGAGGTGGCGGAGGCGGCGGGGGTGGCGGAGGCTGGTGAAACGAGAAGGGCCGGTTCATGCGAATCGGCCCTTTGTGCTTTTGACGGGAGAATGTTGTCCTGCGTGCCTGTTTCTAGTCCACGTCCTTGATGAAGGTCACGTAGTCCTCCATGGTCAGCTCCAGTTCGGCGACCTTGATTTCGGACAGGTCCAGCTGGATCGCCTCGGAGCTGGTGGCCAGGTCCACATCCGGGGTGTGCACGATCCCGATCCCGGCCTTGGCCAGGACCTTGTTGGCCAGGCTGACCATGAGCAGGACGACATCGCGGTTCTCCATTTCGTCGTCATGATGATGGCGGGCCACCATGCAATAGATCTCGGGCAGGTTCCAGGTCTTGAGCAACTGCGCCCCCAGGGCCTGATGCAGGGAATCGAGGACCTCCTCGATGAACGTCTGCGGAACTTTTTCGTCCAGTTGCCCCTTTTTTTTCAGGTCCGCGATGGCCATGAGCAAAAAGGCCTTGCCGATGTCGTGCAGCAGACCAGCAAAAAAGGCTTCGTTCATCTTGCTCGGTAGGCGGCATTCCTTGGCGATCCACTTGGCCCCGAGGGCGCAGGCCACGGAGTGCACCCAGAGCTGGTCCATGTAGTCGCGGATGAAGGGGTCCTGAGTGGCGAAGGTTTTTTTCTGGGTCAGCATGGTCACCAGGTTGGAAACTTCGGCCAGGCCGAGGCGGACAATGGCGTTTCTGACCGTGGTCACTTCCAACATGCCCCGGTAAAAAGAGGAGTTGGCCACCTTGAGGAGCTGGCTGGTCAGGGCCGGATCGCGCAGGATCTGTTTTTCAATGATCTGCATGTCCGGGTCCGGCTTGGCCATCTCCTGCTGAATGGCGAGGCCGGTGCGGTCAAAAACAGGGAGCTGGGCCTGACCCGAGGTCACATGCTCCTTGAGGGTGTCGATGAAGGATTTTTCCTGGTTCATGGCTACACTCCGAGCAGGCGGCGGGTTTCTTCCAGTGGGCGGGGCTTCATGACCAGAGGCAGGCAGCGTATGACCTCGTCCAGTGTTGTCATCCCCTCGGACGCCTTGATCAGGCCTTCCTCGAACAGGGTGACAAGACCCGCGCTTTCCAGGCCGATCTTGCGGATATCGAAACTTGTTTTCCGTTCCAGGATGGCGTTGCGCACCATCTCGTCCAGGATGAGCAGTTCAAAAACAGCCACCCGCCCGCGGTATCCCGAATACCTGCAGTGCGCGCATCCCGTCCCTTTGCGGAAATTGGAGCCCTGGATCATGGACTGGTTGTAGCCGAAGAGCTGCAACTCGCCCGGGGTGGGTTTGTAGGGCTGGGAGCACTCCGGACAGACTCGTCGCAACAGGCGCTGGGCCACGACGCTGACCACGGTGGAGGAGATGAGGAAGGCCTCGATGTCCATGTTCATGAGCCGGATCAGCCCGCCGATGGAATCTTCGGTGTGAAAGGTGGTCAGGACCTTGTGTCCGGTCAGGGCTGCCTGCACGGCCACCTCGGCGGAATAGTTGTCCCGTATCTCGCCGATGAGGATGACGTCCGGATCCTGACGCACGATGTGGCGCAGGGTCTCTTCGAAGGTCAGGTTGATCTTGGGGTCGATGGAGCACTGGGAGATGCCCGGGATGACGTATTCGACGGGCTCTTCGGCCGTGATGATGGAGATGAGGGGCGTGTTCAGGTGATGAACACAGCTGTAAACCGTGGTCGTCTTGCCCGATCCGGTGGGGCCGGTGATGATGACGACCCCGCTGGGCCTCGACAAGGCGCCTTCAAGGAAGCGCTTGAGCATTTTCGGGTACATGCCGATGCTCGTGATGTCGATGAGGTTGCCCTGCCGGTTCAGCAGGCGCAGCACGATGGCTTCGCCGTGGATGGTCACGTAGAAGGAGGCGCGCATGTCGAGCTCGCCGCCGGGAAATTCGAACAGGATGCGGCCGCCCTGGTGGCGGCGTTTTTCGGCGATGTCCGCCTTGCACATGATCTTGAGGCGGCTTGCGAGGTTGGGGATGATCTCCCGCGGGAAATCCTTGTAGGGTTCGAGCACTCCATCCCGACGGAAACGGACCCGGAGCCGGTCCGGCAGGGGTTCCATATGGATGTCGCTGACGTCGAGGTCGATGGCGTCGAGGATGATGCGTTCGACGATGCCCATGGCCGAGTCGTCATCAACGGCTTCCTTGGTCTGGGAACCGCGTTCGAAACGCTGGTATGTTTCCGTGATGGCTTCGCGGGTGGCGATGGCCGGGAGGATGCCCTCGGGGAAGATGGTGCGGGCTTCTTCCAGATCCTCCAGATCCAGGACATTGGCAAAGGCCACGACAATCTTGTGTTCCTGTCGCTCAATGGGCACGTAGGCCCCTTTGGCCCTGTATGTCGACGGAACCTGATGCAGGAGGGCAACGTCCAGATTGACGAAACGCGGGTCAATGAACGGATAGCCGAGCTGGAGGGAGAGGGCTTCGAGCAGCTTGAATTCTTTGATGAAATTGTTGTTGACGAGAACTTCGCCCAGTTTTTGAGGGGTCTCGCTCGTGCGTTGGATCTGAAAGGCGGCTTCCAGGTCGGCTTCGCTGATGAGTCCGAGCTCCATGAGCAGGCTGCCGATGCGCATGGACAGCTTGTTTTTGCGGATGGCCGCCGTGACATGTTCATCCGTGACGTATCCCAGTTCCTTGACGATTTCGAGCAGGGGCTTGGGGCAGACGAGCTTTGCCCGTAACCTTGAGGCATGGATCGCCTGCTTTTCGGAGAGCAGATTTTCCTTGATCAGGATGTCGATGAGTTCGCCATGTACGGACTGACGTGTATCGGTGCTGGCCTCTGGCATGGGTGCTCCACAGTGAGAGATGGATACTGAACATAAATAGTCAGTCCTGAAAAAATCTAAAAACGGTCCGTCAGGCAGAAGCCCGTACCGACCGAACATCTGGTCGAAAAACGTGCTCACGTAATTTGAAGCACAAAAAATACATTATCCGGATGAACTTCCGGAAGTTGAAGGCCGCACAGGCCA
>CAXNFJ010000206.1:0-4748 GCA_964201165.1 Desulfomicrobium sp. | reverse complement strand
GGCACGATCTTGACGAAGCGCTGCTCCGTCTCGTCCGCCAGACCCTGCACGAGCGCCGCCTCCTCGTTTTGGAAGCTTTGTTTCAGGGCGCGCACATACTTTTCGAGCAGTTCGCGCACCTGCGCCGCGTCGTCCTCATCCACGCTTCTGATGACCACATGCGCTCCGCTTGAGAAGCGGCGCTGCAGATTCTCACGGCCGAAGTTCCACTCGGGGTACAGGCACTGGTAGATGACACCGCCGGTCATGCCCGCGCAGATCCAGGGGCCGGGATCGCCCAGGACCACTGCACGGCCGCCGGTCATGTATTCGAAGGCGAAGCCTTTCAAATGCGCGCGGGAGGCGATGTTGCCCAGTTCGTCGCGAACCGGTCCGGCGATGCGGCCTCCGAAGATGGCGTCGGCTCCGGACATGCGCACGCAGGCCCGCGAGTCGGCCTGGTTCTGGACCATGACCGTGCCCGAAAGCGCGCCGTAGGCCAGGGACTTGCCCACGGAACCGTCCACGCGCTGGCCGAGGATGTTGGCGCCTTTCAGGATGCAGACCTCGCCGCCGCGCGCGCCCTTGGCGATGCCGTCCTGGCCGCCGCCCTCGACCACCGTGCCGATTCCGTCCACATTGAAGGCGCACAGGCCGTTGCCGGGAACCGAGGAGGTCAGCAGCAGCTCGACCTTGCCGCGTTCGCCGGTCGATCGCTCCCGCACCATCGCCCCGGCCAGATAGGTGCCCACGGCGCGGTCCACGGAGCGCACGTTTTCTTCCTTGTACTGCACGTACCCGCATTCCTCCCCAAGGGTGGACAGGGCCAGGTCCGAGATGAGCCGGGTCAGGTTGTCCAGCGGCCTGCGCACGATGCGCGGCACGGGGCAGTAGGACTGCATGCCGTCCATGGGCGCGGCTGTCAGGAGATCGGCGAGGTCCACGCGCTCTTGGCCTCGGGCCTGGAGCAGCAGGTCGGTCCGTCCGACCAGGTCGGCCAGACGCCTTTCACCCAGATCGGCCAGGATCTGGCGAATCTGGTCGCCGAAGGCGCGCAGCAGGCGGGCCAGATTTTCGGCTTCGACCTCGCTTTGCAGGGGCTTGAAGAGTTTCACGCCGCGCGCCTTGGCCTCCTCCAGGGTGCGGATTTGGGTGGAGATGCCGCGCGGGCAGATGTCCAGATGGCACTGCTCGCAGCTGATGCAGCCCACGCCCATGAGGGCCACGGTGCCGACCCCGACCCGGTCCGCGCCGAGGCAGACCAGCTTGACCACGTCCGCGCCGGAGCGCACGCCGCCGTCGCACCAGATCTCGACCTGATGCCGCAGTCCCGCCTCGACCAATCCACGGTGGGCCTGGGTCACGCCGATCTCGACGGGCAGGCCGACATATTTCTTGGCGTGCTCGCGGGCCGCGCCCGTGCCGCCCTCGAAACCGCTGATGTTGACGATGTGCGCCCCGGCCTTGGCCACGCCTACGGCGATGGTGGCCACGCCGCTGGTGACCGGGATCTTGACGGAGATGCGCGCCGTGGGGCTCGCGGTCCTCAGTTCCGTGATGATCTGGCAGAGATCTTCGATGGAATAGATGTCGTGATGGTTGGACGGGGAAATGAGCGCGATGCCCGGTTTGCAGTGCCGGGCCTGGGCCACCATCTCCGTGACCTTGGAGCCGGGCAGGTGACCGCCTTCGCCGGGTTTGGCGCCCTGGCCGATCTTGATCTCGAGGTAGCGGGCGGAGTTGAGCAGCTCCATGGACACGCCGAACCGTCCCGAGGCGACCTGTTGGCCCCGGTTTTCCCGATACTTGCCGAGCATGTCCGGAATTTCGCCGCCTTCGCCGTTCATGCAGATGACGTTCACCTTGCGCGCGGCCTCGGCATAAGCTCGAAAAGAATTTTCACCCTGGGAGCCGAAGGACATGGCGCAGATGAGGAGCGGCATGGAGTGCTGGCCAATGGAGATGTCCACCGCCTCCAGAGGCAGGGGCGCGGTGTCGCGGGTCCTGATGTCCAGCAGATGCCGCAGCCCTACGGGGTTGTCCCGGTCCACCTCGGCCAGTGCTTCTGCCATCTGCAGATATCCGGTCTTGCCCACGGCCACGGAGCGCAGGATTTTGCCGGTTTTGGCGTTGCGTTTGGGGTCGGCGTGCAGCTTGCGCTCCGCGCCTTCCAGGACCAGGTCCATGCGTTTGCGGCCCTGGGCTTCGAGCTCGGCGTAGCCCAGACCGGCGGCGGTGGAGGAGCAGAAGTTGGCGCAACCGAAGACCTCGTGCAGTTCCCGCCTAAGGCCGATGGAAGAAAAGATGCGGCCGTACCCGCACAGTTCGTGGATGCCCATGGTGGACATGACCTTTTCCACCCCGCTTTGCAGGGCGGTGAGGGTGTTGGAGAGGGTGCGCTGCAGGTCCTCGGCGCTTTCGGCCTGGGCGTAGGCCTGTTTCCAGAGCATGTAGGGGTTGACGGCCGATGCGCCGAGGCCGAGCACGAACATGATGTCGTGCAGGTTGCGAATGGCTCCGCTGCGCACGATGAGGGAGGGCAGGCGGGGCATCCGGCCCGCTTCGGCGGCCCGGCTCAGCCAGGCCACGGCCAGACCCGGATCGATGTAGACCCGGTCGCCCGTGAAGCTTGCGCAGTCATCCAGGACGAGCACGGCGGCGCCGCCTTCCACGGCCCGTAGCGCCTCGTTTTCCAGGGCACGCATGCGTTCTTCAAGGCCCTGGGCCGGGACGAAGGTCGCGTCGAGGATGGCCATGCGCGAGGGGTCGCGCTGCTGGGCGGTGAAGAAATCCAGGACCTGCTCCAGGGTGTGCGTGCCGTGCTCCCGGCAGACGGCCAGAATGTCCAGGGAGGACAGGGCCGGGGTGAATTCTCCGCCGAGCAGGATGGGGGTTTTCAGACGCAGACCAACAGGGGGACGGTCCGGATTGTCCGGGCGATCGCCGAGGATGACGGCGGTGGAGAAATGTTCGGCTTCGCGCTCGCGGTCGATGGCCGGGTTGGTGACTACGGCCACGTTCTCCTTGAAATAGTCGCTCACGTTGGACAGGCTCTCGTTCTCCAGGCACGCGAGGGGACCCTGATGCCCCATGGAGCCGATGGGTCCCTTGCCCGTGGCCGCGACGTGCTTGCGCATTTCCTGGTCGTATTTGTGCCATCCGAATGCCGCCAGGAGGGCCGACGTCGCGGTGCAGTCCCGATCATCGTATACGGGACGGTCCTGGAAAAAGCGGCGCAGGTCGTGACAGGCTCCTTCCGGACAGTTCAGGATGGGTTCGGGAATTTCGCCGTGCAGGTTGCCTGCCAGCGGGGTCAGGCGGCCCTGTTCGAAAAGGCGCAGCAGGCGTTCCTGCAGGGCGCAATAGTCCAGCACCTCGCCGCGTTTGCCCAGGCCCGAGAGGATGGCGATTTTTTCGCCCGGAGCCAGGGGGCGGGGATCGTGGATGGTGTTTTGCAGATCGACCACGCCTTTTTCCGAGGACAGGAAATAATCGTAGTCGCTCTCCCCGAACCACAGGGGCCGCAGCCCCAGAGCGTCCACGCTGCCCATGCACATGTCGCCGAAACGCGAGACCACGGCCACCGGGCCTTGGGCCGAGGGGGCGAAAAACCAGCGGTAGAACCCGTACATGCGTCGCAAGGGGGCGGGCATCCTTTCCACCTCGGAGTGGATGGCCGGAAAGACCATCTCCAGCGCTTCCATGAACTCGAAGCCGTGCAGGTGAATGAGCCCTTCGAGGATGCGGTTCAGATCCTGGGAATCGCTGCCGCCGGGTGTGGGGATGATGCCCAGGGCGCGGGCCGAGCTGCGCAGTTTCTCGATGGTGTTGATTTCGCCGTTGTGGCCGAGCAGGGAAAAAGGCTGGGCGCGTTCGGCCGTGGGCAGGGTGTTGGTCGAGTAGCGGCTGTGGCCCAGGGTGATGACGGATTTGCTGTCCGGGTTCTGCAGGTCCGGATAGACCCGGATGAGGAGGTCCGGGGTGCCGCGCAGCTTGTAGATGGCGGTGTCGATGCTGAGCGAACAGACATGGACCGCGGGCAGGACGCGTTCGATCTCCATCTGGATGCCGAAGAGCCGCTTGCCGCCGTCCTGCCTGGTCTCGTCGCGGATCAGGCCGCAGATCTGCCAGAATACGGGCGCTTCCAGCCGGGCCATGGGCCCGAGTTCCGCGGCATGCATCTGGTCGTCGACTTCAAGGAGCGATTCGGCTCCGGCCTCGGTCAGGATGGAGCGGATGCGGTTTTTCAGCTCGACCGCGCTTCCATCCTCCGTCGGCGGCAGGAAAAAATGGCCGACGAAGAAGCCCCGACTCTCGCTCAGATGACGGCTGAGGCCCGCCGCCTGCAGGCGCTGCCCCCAGATGGTGCGTGGGATGTCCGTCAGGATTCCGCAGCCGTCGCCCTCGCTGTTGATGTCGCCGGAGCGGTGGGCCATTTTTTTCAAGGCGTCGATGGTTTTGACGATATTGGCGTGCGTGGCGCGGCCGCGTTTGTCCACGAAGGCGATGATGGCGCAGGCGTCGCGTTCTTCCACAAGGCGTTGAGGCGTATTCATGACGGATCTCCCGGAACTGACAAGATAAAAATTATTTTTTCCCATACGCCTATGCCGCGTGGAGGACCATTTTAATAAATATTTCACAAAGCTTTGTGAAGGTCTTTACCGATCGGTCAGTATTGCCTATAGGGTTGATCATACAGAATTCATTTTTGCATTGCGAACACCTGGCGAGGTTCATATGGAAAGAACTGATCTGATTGAACGCCT
>CAXNFJ010000205.1:0-4757 GCA_964201165.1 Desulfomicrobium sp. | reverse complement strand
TGTTTTTGAACGCTATTGCCTCCGTGCCGACGTTCTTCTGCATTGCGGGGACTGCGTGGGTGACGAGACCTGGGCCTATTTGAATGCCCATCCCCGCTTCTATTCCGTGCAGGGTAACTGTGATCTGCCACCGTTATGGGGAAATCTGCCAGCTTTGCGCGAACTGGAGCTTGAAGGGTTTCGTCTGGGCATGGGCCATGGCTGGGGGCCGCGTTCCAAGGTGGGGGAGGTTGTGGCCGGTCAGTTTTCCGCAGTGGACATTGTTTGCTACGGGCATACCCATATTCGGGATTGGAGGCGACTCGCCAATGGAATCTGGCTGCTCAATCCCGGCTCTCTTTTTTGGCCCCGTTCCGGCGAGGGAGGAATGGCCATGCTTTCGTTGCATCAAGGGCATGCGCCCGAAGTGGACTGGATAACGCTCTGAAAAAATGGCGTGAAGGTCGGGCAAAGAAAAGCCCGTCTCAAGATTGAGGCGGGCTTTTTTATGGACATTGAGTCGAGGTCGAGCGTTAGTTTTCGATCACGGCCGGATTTGTGATCTGTACATCGGCCTTGGCCCGCAGATCAGTGATGAAGGCCTGCATTGCCTGTTCTTCGGAGCGCTGGTTGAGGGATGTCATCCACAGCTCTTTTTCAGCAGCCCAGTCTTCGGCGGCGGGCGGCGTGACCTTGATGGCCTTGGCAAGAACATACCCTGTGGGGAACGCGTAGGACTCCGCGAGCCAGGAACCGGGCGCGGTCTGGAATGCCTGCGCGGCCAGCAACTGGTTCAAGCCCAAACCGGGTATGTCGCCCTGGCGTCCGAAGGGTTCAGTCTCTACGGGGGTGGAGTTGGTCGCGGAGGTCGGCGCCCCTCCCTTGATCAGCAGGGCCAGGTCCTTGTCGGCAGCGGCCTTGGCGATTTTTTGCGCCTCTTCCTGGATGATGGCTGTCACTATTTGCGCCTTGACTTCGTCCAGGGGTTTGGTGGTTTCGGCGGTCTGTTCGCGTTTGGTGGCCAGCAGATAGCCATCGGCAAGGGCAATGGGAGAGGGAGTCGTGGCGTTGATGGCCAGGTCAAAGAGGGTCGCGACATGTTCCGGAGAAAGTCCGGCCAGTTCCCGAGGGCCCTGCTCCTTGGTGAAGAAGCCCGTCGATTTGACTTCGAGCTTGAGCCCGATGGCCTTGGCCACGGCGTCAAGGGGCTCGCCGCCCAGAACCATTTCCAAGGCCTGGTCCAGACGGTCCTGCAGAGTTTCAGCGGCGCGGTCCTGGGCGATTATATTGGTTATGTCGTCAGCCACATCCTGGTATTCTTCATATCCGGCCGTCTTTTTGTCCTCCACCTTGATCAGGTGAATGCCGAACTGGGTGCGGACCGGTGCGCTGACAGCGCCCTTTTCCAGGGCAAAGGCCGCTTCTTCGAAGGGTTTGACCATTCTGCCGCGTCCAAACCATCCCAAGTCCCCTCCGGTCTGGGTTCCGGACGGATCTTCGGTGTGCTTGGCCGCCACCTCGGCAAAGGATTTTCCGGCCTTGAGGTCTGCCTGGGCCGCCGAGATCGCTTTCATGGCCTTGGCGACTTCGGGTTCGGTGGCGTTGTCTTCCACCCGTACCAGGATGTGACGGGCCTTGACCTGCTCTTCGATTTTGAAGTTTTCTTTATTTTCGGCGTAGTACTTTTCCACTTCCTGAGCCGAGACGCCAGCGCCATCAGTCAGGGTTTTGGGATTGAGCAGCAGATACTCGACTTTGGCCATGGCCGGAACAGCATATTCGGCCTTATGCGCCGCATAGTACTCGGACACTCGTTCATCGGTTGCGTTGGCCTGTCCTTTATAGCGTTCCCACGGGTACATCAGGTAGGAGATCACGGCCGTGCTGCGTCCGTATTCGTAGAAGTCGCGGGCCTGCTCCTCGCCGAGTCGTCCCGGCAGGCCGATATACGTCCGAAGCTTGTCCATCAGCATGCCGCGCATGTATTCGGATTCGAATTTGCCGGGAGTGAGGTTGTTGGCCCGCAGCACGTTTTGGTAGGTGGTGGCGTCAAAGGTCTTGCTGTCGTTCTGGAAGGCGGGGATAAGATGGATTTCCTTGGCCAACTCTTCCTTGGATACGGCCAGTCCGAGCTTTGCGGCCTGTTGCAGCATCAGTTCTTCGATGACCATCTGCTCGAGGATTTGGCGTTTGAATCCCATCTGGGCCAGTATTTCCGCCGTCAGGTTCGGGTTCTGACTGCGCGCGAGTTCCAGATTGCGCTGCAACCGTTCCTGATACTGATGAAAGAGAATCGGGGAGTCGTTGACCGTGGCTACGACGGTGGTTTTGTCGTTCTGCACGCGGTTCAAGCCAAAGGCCAATACAAACACGGCAATGATGATGCCGAAGAGAATTTTTATTCCCCAACTTTGGGCGCCCTTACGCAAGATTTCGAGCATGGAATCTCCGACAAATAGTCTGAGGTTAAAATGGGAAGAAAAGGTCCCCCGGGGGGATGAGCGTTATTTTTGCCGGTCGTTGACGTAATTCAGCAAACCGCCAGCCTTGATAATGGCTATTTCATTACCCGTCAAATCATGGGTCATAATGATCTGCTTCCCGTTCGTAGTGGTCGCGGTCACGGGCGCACCCGGGGCAAGAGAGGTCATGTCGAGGCGCAGCACATCGTCTTGGGTCAAGGTGTCGTAGTCGGCCGGGTTGCCAAGGACCAGGGGTAGGATGCCGAAATTGATCAGGTTGGCCTTGTGGATGCGGGCAAAGGATTTGGTCAGCACGACGCGCACTCCCAGATGACGGGGAGCCAGGGCCGCGTGTTCGCGACTTGAACCTTGGCCGTAGTTTTCGCCGCCGAGGATAAGTCCCTGCCCGGCGACCTCGGCCCGGGCCACGAATTCCTTGTCCACGCGCTCGAACACATGTCGGCTGATGGCGGGAATATTCGAGCGCAGGGCCGTAATGGCCGCGCCGGCGGGCATGATGTGGTCGGTGGTGATGTTGTCGCTGACCTTGATCAGCACGGGCAGTTCCAGAGTTTTGGGCAGTCTGTCAAAGGGCGAGAGGGCGACGATGTTCGGTCCGCGCAGGATTTCGACGTTGCCTCCATCCTCCGGCGGATAGGCGAACAGGTGTCGAATGGACGGCGCCGCCGTGGGCAGGGACGGTTTGGAAACGGCCTTGGTCCAGGTGGCGGGGTTGGTGAATTTGCCGTTGAGGGCGCAGAAGGCCGCGGTGACGGGACTGACCAGATAGACTTGTCCGTCCTGGGTGCCGCTCCGGCCTTCGAAGTTGCGATTGAAGGTCCGGGCGCTGACGCCTCCACTGCTGGGGGACCCACCCATGCCGATGCACGGGCCGCAGGAACATTCCAGGAGCCGTCCGCCCGCGTCGAGGATAAGGTCAAGCAGGCCTTCGGACATGAGCATTTTGAGCACCTGCTTGGAACCCGGAGAGAGGAGCAGGTCCGTGTTGGAGGCGATGTGTTCGCCGGACAGAATCTGGGCCACGCTCTGCAGGTCGGAATAGGAGGAGTTGGTGCAGGAGCCGATAGCCACCTGATCGACGCTCAATCCGTCCAGTTCGGCCACGGGAACGACCCGGTCGGGCATGTGCGGCTGGGCGGCCAGGGGCATCAGTGCACTCAGGTCAATGACAATTTCCCGGTCGTATGTCGCGCCTTCGTCGGCGGCCAAGGGGGTGAAATCATCTTCACGGCCCATGAGTTTCAAAAAGGTCCGGGTCTGTTCGTCGCTGGGGAAGACAGAGGATGTGGCACCCAGTTCCGCGCCCATGTTGGTAATGGTGGCCCGTTCCGGAACGCTCAAGGTGTCCACGCCGGGACCGCAGTACTCAATGACCGCGCCCACGCCGCCCTTGACGGTCAGGATTCCCAGCAGATGGAGGATGACATCCTTGGCGGAGGCGTGGCCGGTCAGCTGCCCCTCAAGGCGGATTTTGAAGACCTTGGGCATGGTGATGCTGTACGGTTCCCCGGCCATGGCCAGGGCCACGGACAGGCCGCCTGCTCCCATGGCCAGACTTCCGATGCCGCCGGCAGTGGGCGTGTGCGAATCCGAGCCGATGAGCGTCTTGCCCGGCACGGCGAAATTTTCCAGATGCAGTTGGTGACAGATGCCTGTGCCGGGAGGAGAGAAAATGATGCCGTACTTGGCGGCCACACTGCGCAGATAGCGATGGTCATCGGGGTTGCGGAAACCCATCTGGAGGGTGTTGTGGTCGACATAACTGACGGAGAGTTCGGTTTTGACCCTCGGCAGCCCGATGGCTTCCCACTGCAGATACGCCATGGTTCCGGTGGCGTCCTGGGTCAGCGTCTGGTCTATTTTGATGGCCACTTCGTTGCCGGGAGACATGTCGCCTTCAACGAGATGTTTCGCGATGATCTTTTGGGTGAGATTCTGTTTCACGTGTGCTCCTTGGTCGTTCATGCGGTATTCTAAAAAAGGCTCCCAGCCGAAGCTGGGAGCCTGAATTATCTGATTTACCAGGTGGATTTCAACCGGCGAAGTTTGACTTGCAGGATTTGAATTTCCGTGTCCAGGCGCAGTTTGTCCTGCTGCAGCCTGAAAATGTCCTCATGAAACGTGATGCCGCGAGCCGGGTCTTCGCGCAGCAGCAGCTCCTTGGCTTTGACCTGGGCCGCAGCCTGCTCGTTTCGGAAGGTGTCAATTTCCTTTTCAATGGTCTCAATCTGTTGTGATTCTGATTCGTTTACGTTTGGGCTTGTCATCGTGGATTTCGTCTTCCTGTTCTTCGCT
>CAXNFJ010000204.1:0-4767 GCA_964201165.1 Desulfomicrobium sp. | reverse complement strand
ATTCTTGAAATCCTCATACCCGAACGTGCGCACGACCCGTATGGCCCCGTCCTCGGGTTCGAAGACCGCGATACTTGGCAGCTGGATGCCGTTGAAGGTGTTGGTCTTGACCATGGAGTAGTGGGCCATGTCCGTGAAGACGAGACGGTCGCCAGGGTCAAGTGGCTGATCGAAGGAGTATTCCCCGGCCACGTCGCCGGCCAGGCAGGACTGGCCGCCAAGGCGGCAGGTCCAGGCCTTTTCGCCAGGCAGGCCGGAACCGACGATGTGCGGGCGGTACGGCATTTCGAGCACATCGGGCATGTGCGCCGGGACCGATGTGTCCAGAATGACGATGGGCATGTCGGCACTGGTCACATCCAGCACCGTGCTGACCAGATAGCCCGTGTTCAGGGCCACGGCTTCGCCGGGTTCCAGGTAAACCTGCACGCCGTGGCGCTGCTTGAACTCGGTAATGAGTCGGCACAAGAGATCCACATCGTAATCGAGCCGGGTGATGTGGTGTCCGCCGCCGAAATTGACGTACTGCATGCGCGCGAAGAACTCGCCGAAGCCCTTCTCGGCGGCTGCGATGGTGCGTTCCAGGCAGTCGGAGTTCTGTTCGCACAGGTTGTGCCAGTGCAGGCCCGTCACGCCGTCCAGCAGGTCCGCGCGAAAATCCCGCCGCCGTACGCCCAGACGCGACCCCGGCGAGCACGGATCGTAGATGGGCACGGCGCCTTCGGAGTGCTCGGGGTTGATGCGCACGCCAAGTTCGATCTTCCGCCCCTGGCGCGTGGCCTCCCCTGCAATCAGGTCCCGGAACTTCTCCAGCTGCCCGAAGGAATTGAAGACGATGTGATCGGCCGTGGTGCACAAGTCGAAGATGTCGGCTTGGGAATATCCGGCCGCGAAGGCATGCACCTCACGGCCGAACTCCTCCCGCCCGAGCCTCGCCTCGTGGGGCGAGCTAGCGCAGACCCCATCGAGGACTTCGCGCAGCACCCCGAACACGCTCCACATGGCGAAACCCTTCAGTGCCAGCAGAATCTTGCACCCGGTGCGCTCCTTGACCCCGGCCAGAATGTCCAGGTTGCGGCGGATGAGCCCCAGATCGACCACAAAAGACGGCGTAGCCACCTGATGGGCGTCAAACCGGTATGCGGTCCGCCCATCCATCACAGATCCACCACGATCCAGGGCAGTCCGTGGATATTGAGCTTGTCCATGAACGGGTCAGGATCAAGCTGTTCCATGTTGAAAACGCCTTCCCCGCGCCATTTGCCGGTCAGCATCATCATGGCCCCGATCATGGCCGGCACGCCCGTGGTGTAGGAGATGGCCTGGGAGCCGACCTCTTTGTAGGATTCTTCGTGGCTGCAGATGTTGTAGATGTAGGCCTTGCGCTCCTTGCCGTCTTTCACGCCCTTCATGACGCAGCCGATGCAGGTCTTGCCCTTGGTCAGGGGACCCAAGGAACCGGGTTCGGGCAGCACGGACTTCAGAAACTGCAGGGGCACGATCTTCTGGCCCTTGTAATCCACCGGCTCGATGGAGGTCATGCCGATGTTTTCAAGCACCTTCAAGTGGTTGAGGTAGTTCTGGGAGAAGGTCATCCAGAAGCGGGCGCGCTTCAAACCCCGGATGTTCCGGACCAGGGATTCGAGCTCCTCATGGTACATGAGATAGCAGTCCTTGGGGCCGATGCCCTCGGGGAAGTCATAGCTCATGCGCCAGGACAGGGGGTCGGTCTCGACCCACTCTCCCCGCTCCCAGTAGCGGCCGCGCTGCGTGATCTCGCGGATGTTGATCTCCGGATTGAAATTGGTGGCAAAGGGCTGGCCGTGGTCGCCCGCGTTGCAGTCGATGATGTCCAGCTCATGGATTTCATCGAACAGATGCTTCTGGGCATACGCGCAGTAGACGTTGGTCACGCCGGGATCGAAGCCGGAGCCCAAAAGCGCCATGAGGCCCTTTTCCTTGAAACGCTCCTGATAGGCCCACTGCCATTTGTATTCGAACTTGGCCTCGTCGAGGGGCTCGTAGTTGGCGGTGTCGAGGTAATCGACCCCCGTCTCCAGGCAGGCGTCCATGAGCGCCAGATCCTGATAGGGCAAGGCCACGTTCAGCACCAGCTTGGGGCCGAAGGACTTGATCAGGGCCACGGTCTCGGCCACGTTGTCGGCGTCGAGGGCGGCCGTCTGGATGACGCGGCCGGTCCTTTCCTTCACGGACGCGGCGATGGCGTCGCATTTGGACTTGGTCCGGCTGGCCAGCATGATCTCGGTGAAGACCTCGGGAACCTGGGCACACTTGTGGGCCACCACATGACCGACACCGCCGGCACCGATAATGAGCACTTTGGACATGGCACTCCTCCTTGAAAAGGCAATTTTTTGATTACAAACCGGCCAACAACCCACTTGCGCACGCGTCGGGATTGTCGCAATCCCGGCCCACGTTCAGATAGGTGTACCCCCGCATGCCCCGCTCGTAGGCGCGCATGATCATGAAGCGCTCCTGAGGACTGATCTTGCCCTCGCGCACGCCCTGCTCGGCCACCTTGCGGAAATTCTCCAGGACCTGCTTGGGCTCGAATTCCACGTAGGACAGGACATCGGCCACGCTGTCCCCTTCCAGTTCGCGGATGAAATCGTAGGTGCCATCCTCGTTGATGCGCACGCTGACCACATTGGTGTCGCCGAAAAGGTTGTGCAGATCGCCCAGAGTTTCCTGATAGGCACCGACCAGGAATGCGCCCAGATAATAGGGCTCGCAGGGCTTGATCGAATGCAGCTCCAGGACGCGCTTGACGCCGTGGATATCGATGAAGCTGTCCAGCTTGCCGTCGCTGTCGCAGGTGATGTCGGCCAGGATGGCCTGCTCTTCGGGGCACTCGTCCAGCCGGTGCACGGGCATGATCGGGAAGAGATGGCCGATGGCCCAGGCGTCGGGCAGGGACTGGAACACGCTCATGTTGCAATAGTAGATGCTCGCCAGGGCCAGGTCCACGTCCTTCAAAGCCGAGGGCGGGTTCTTCATGTCCGGAAGCTTGTCGGCGATGTTGCGGATCACGGCCCAGAAGATGGTGTCGCTCAAGGCCCGCTGCCGCAGACTGCACTGGCCGAGACGAAAGAGCTGGCGCATCTGGTCGCGGTAGTAGATGGCGTCGTTGTAGCACTCCTGCAGATTCTTGAGGGACAGCGAGTTATACACTTCCAGCAGGTTGTGAATGGCCTCGGGATCGTCCTCGTCCAGGGTCTGGGGCACTGTGCGATTTTCCAAACGGCTGACATCGAGGACATTGAAGAGCAGAACGGAATAGTACGCCACCGTGGCCCGTCCGGATTCGGTGATGATGTGCGGATGGGGCAGGTCGAGCTCGTCCACCGTGGCCATGACCGACTCGACGATGTCCGTGCAGTATTCCTCCAGGGAATAGTTGCGGCTGCTGGCGTAGTTGGTGTGGGAACCGTCGTAGTCCACGGCCAGGCCGCCGCCGAGGTCCAGATAGCCCATGGCGCAGCCTTCCTTGGCCAGCTCCGCGTACATGCGCGCGGCTTCGTGCACGGCGGTGCGGATGTCGCGGATGTTGGGGATCTGGGAGCCAAGGTGAAAATGCAGCAGTTGCACGCAATCAAGCATGGACTGGCTGCGCATGTGATCCAGCACGTCCACGACTTCGGCTGTGGACAGGCCGAAGATGGACAGGTCGCCGGCCGACTCGGCCCAGTGGCCGCCCGCCTGGGTGGAGACCTTGATGCGCACGCCGATGCGCGGCTTGATGCCCAGCGCCTTGGCCCGGTCCAGAATCAGCGGTAGTTCGCTGGGCATTTCAAGAACCAGGAAACACAAAAAACCCATCTTGCAGGCATACAAGGCCAGATCAATGTAATCCTGATCCTTGTACCCGTTGCAGACCAGACAAGCCTTGGGATTGCGCAAAAAAGACAGGGCCGCGATCAATTCGGCCTTGCTGCCGACCTCGTAGCCGTGGTTGTAGCGGTCGCCGACCTTGGCGATCTCTTCTAAGACCTGCTGCTGCTGATTGACCTTGACCGGGTACACTCCGCGAAATTCGCCCGTGTACTGCAGGTCCTTGATGGCCGAGGCGAAAGACTCGTGAAGCAGGGAAATCTGGGCATCAAGCAAATTCTCGATGCGCAGCAGCACCGGCAGGCCCAGTCCACGCTCCTGCAGGCCGCTGATGATGGAGGGGATGGGCACGCAGACATCCTTGCCCGGAAAGGGAGTGATACCGAGCTTGCCGTCGGAGGTGACCTTGAAATAGCCACCACCCCAGTTGTCCACGCCGTAGAGTTCCGCGGAACGGTCCACGGTCCATTTTTCGAGATTCCGAGATCGCATTGAAAATCCTCCGCCATCATACCTATAAGAATACAGGCCGCAGTCCAATCCGGGCCAGCGCACCCATCTAAACAGCAGGGGGCGCACAGTCAATAAAACTTGTGCCAATCGCCTGGCCAGGTGCCCCCCGGATCCACGCGCAAAATGGGATTTGCCTCGGCGACGGCCCTGGGCTATCTGCCTTTGTGTCTTTTCATCCCCAGGAGCCTGCCATGCCTCTCGTTGAAATTCTGGCCATCGCGATCGCCCTGGCCATGGACGCATTCGCCGTGGCCATCGCCTCGGGCGTCGCGCTCAAATGCGTCACCTGCCGCCAGACCTTCCGTCTGGCCTGGCATTTCGGATTGTTCCAGGCGGTCATGCCGATTATCGGCTGGTACGGCGGCTTTTTGGTCCGCGACTACTTTCTGCGCTTCGGGC
>CAXNFJ010000203.1:0-4787 GCA_964201165.1 Desulfomicrobium sp. | reverse complement strand
CCCGAAGGGCTGAACTGCTGCTGCCAGACCTGGAAAAAGGAAGGCTGCCAGATGACCTTGCCATCCCAGGCCATACCCCATTTTCCAGCCAGGCGAATCGGCGCGACAACGGAGTTGTTCTTGGGGTGAAACAGCGGTTCCCAGACTTGATTGAAGATCTGGTCCCATGGCTTGCCATCCACGACGATGGTGTAGTCAAAAAGATTCTTGCGAATTTGCGCGGCGACAGAGGTGTTGTCGGCATTGAAACGAGGAGTCCAGATGTTCATGAAATTCACATCCCAGGCCACCCCGTCCACGGCGACGGAATAAATTCCTTCTTTGAATTTGAAGACTTCCGCCTGTCCCAAGGGAATGGTCTGCACCACGGCAACGGAGTGCTGACCGTTGGCGCTGAGCAGAAAATTATTGGCGTTGGCATAGAGCGTTTCCCAGGCCGTCCCGTCCACCACCATTCCGTAGGTCATGGAGTCGGCGACGCAGCAGGCGATGACCGATCCATCCTTGGAAAACATGGTGCTCCACAGAAAACCGTAGGTCTCTTCCCACGCCTCGCCATCAACGCACAGGGTCCAATCGCCCTGATCGCAGGCCAGCCCCGTCAAACGCCCATCCGGGGAATAACGTAAATACCAGACACGTTCATATCTGGGTTCCCAGCACGTTCCGTTGACGCACACGCTAAACTCGGCATCCCCGGTCTTGACGACGGCAGCCACCTGCTCACCATCCGGGCTGACCTGGTTTTCCTCTCGCCATTCCACATCACAATCACACTCGGATAGGTCGGCCACGGTTCTGGAGCCGATGCCCCAATCCCAGGCAGAATACTCACTCATACACGCCCTCCTTACCAACTTGGTTACGCCAAAAGCCATTCATGCTTCATGACTTCAGAACGAATCCGACCATCCCCTCCAGATTCTTGATACTCTGAAACCATGACCAAGACTCACTTTACTAGCTAAATTTTCTTGCAATCCGGCTAGCCTAGAAAGAGCGATGTGTAAATACCATTTTCTTTTCAGACCCTTTGAGTCGACATTTTTTTCGGATCGTTTTTATACACAATAGCTCAATCATGGATAAACAATCACTACTTTCAGACTGAACAACTCAACATTAACCTCAAACTTGATTTTTGCATAGACGATGCATGAATATTTCTCTTATGTTATATCATGCGATGCTCGCACGCATCGTTACGCATAAAAAAAGCCCGGTAAAACCGGGCTGATACGTCTATAAAATGAAAATGCTAATCTCCGGCCTGAACGGGCAGGCCCGGGACGCGAATGACGGACCTGTTCAGAGACGGTCGGGCTTGTCTTTGACTCCTGTTTCCGGCGAGGCCGGAGGCAACTCTGCTGAACTTGAGCTGATGACATCGATATGCTTCGGTCCGAGCATCTTGCCTTGACTGTCGATCATGGTGCGTTCGTCGAGAATGGCGATACCCAAACGGTCCATGACCTCTCGTTTGTAGTCGTACTCCATGTTTTTCTTGCGCAGTTTATAGTTGAGAACCATGCGCACGACCCCGAAAATGGTTCCCGCCACAAGGACGCAACCAAGACCTATGAGCGCGATCCTCGCGGCTGCTTCGCCGAACCGGGCCAGATAATCCATGATCGAGCTCAAATTGGAGATCACGCCGATGAGCACGCCAAGCAGAAGCAAGGTCAAGAGAAAGGGAAGCTGAAAACAGAAATTGGCGGCCCTGGCGATCTTCCCTGAAAACCCGCCGACCTTGTCTTCCCGGAAGACAGCCCGTCCGCGCTGTCCGTACAAAAAGGAGTTGAAGGCTACGACCACGATCCCGACCAAAAAGGTAACGGCCACGGGAGCGGAAAAAGAGACCAGAAAATAGGCCTTCCATGGGAACGGGATATCCACGGGCTTACCCGTCACCGCCACTTCGTCAATGCCCAGCTGATAGACCCAGCAAACCAGAAAAATCAGCACTTCAACCACAATCAGCAGCTGGATATATCTGCGAAAAAGATCTTTGATCTCGTAATCGTCAAAGAGCGAGGCGACTCCCTTCCTTTTCCCCCCGCTCTGATTCTTTTTATTCTCCAACATCATATCTCCGTATTGCCCCACCGCAGTGCGGGTGAGGCAAATGACTTCCTCAAATTCCAGTATTTTCTTGCCCCATTCTTCTCAACGCCTCAACCATCCAAATAAAAAGGCCGGACCAATTGTCCAGCTTCGAATTGATCAAAGCCCCAGACCGCGCCGAGGGTTGAGTTCCGACCTGCTTCAGTTTAGACATGCGTCTTCGTTCACGCATCCATCATTTCAAGCCCACACGAGAAATCCCATGAGCATTTTTGACATCATTGTCATAGGAGCAGGTCCGGGCGGTTATGCCGCAGCTCTGCTCGCCAGTCAAAGAGGAAAAACGGTCGCCCTCATCGAGAAAGAGCACCTCGGAGGAACCTGCCTCAACTGGGGGTGCATTCCCACCAAGCTCTATCTTGGGGCGACCGCCCATCTGGAGGGACTGCACGCCCAGTCCCGCTTGCGTTTGTGTAGCGGTTCCGTGCTGATGGACATGGGAGCGCTCAAAAAGCGCAAAAACACCTTTATCGCGGCAACCCACAAGGCCATGGGCTGCTGTCTGGAAAAGAATGGCGTCACCCTGATCAACGGTCACGCCACGCTGTCCGGCGAGCACACTTTGCATGTAGCAAGCCAGATCGAGCAGACGTTCGATTTCAAAACACTCGTCATCGCCACGGGCTCGTCATCGAACTGGTTTCCGGGCCTTGCTCCCGATCATTCCCGCATCCTCGATTCCACTGATCTTCTCGATCTCGATGAAGCTCCGGCCAGTCTGGCGGTCATCGGCGCAGGGGCCATCGGCCTTGAGATGGCCGATTTTTGGCACCGTCTGGGAACCGAGATTCACCTCATCGAAGCGGCCTCTCGCATCGCCCCAGCCGAAGACGAGGAAATAGCCCAGACCCTGCATGGGATGCTCAAGCGCAAAAAATGGAACATCGTCACGGGCAAGCGGGTGGCCGGCCTCGACAATGACGGCGGCTCGGTCCTGGTCAGACTGGAGGACGGCACGGAGATACGGGTCGACAAGGCGCTGGTTGCCGTGGGCCGCAAGCCGAACACTCCCGGCCTCGGTCTGGAAAACGCAGGCGTTTCCATGACCGGCACGGGCTGGGTCACCACCGACGACTTTTTGCGGGCAACACCGAACATCTATGCCATCGGCGACGTCAACGGCCGTACCCTTCTGGCCCACGCGGCTGAACATCAGGGACGATACGCCGTGCTGCACGCCCTGGGCGAAACAGCCGCGCCATACCGGCCCGGTCCCATTCCGGGTTGCATCTATGGCTCCATCGAGGTCATGCGCGCCGGGCACACCGCCGCCGAACTTGCGGCCCAAGGCAAAACCGTGACTGTTTCCCGCGCCAACCTCGGGGCCAATCCCATTTCCCAGGCTCATGGCCAAGCCCAGGGGCTGGTCAAGGCCGCCTGGGTGGGCGGCGTGGTGCAGGGCATCAGTGCCGTGGGTCATGGCGCATCGCACCTGGTCACCCTGGCCGAGATCATGGTTCGGGACGGCTGGACCGCGAAAACAGCGCACGAACATATTTTTGCCCACCCCACCCTGGACGAGTCCCTGCGTGACGCGCTCACCGCTCCGCAGGAGGACAAATGAGCCACGGTTCGTTGAGCCAGGGCCCATTTCGCGCGCGCCTGCTTCTGGTCCTGGCTTCGGCCTCGCCCCGGCGTCAGGCCTTGCTGGCCGGACAGGGGCTGTGCTTTGAAGTCGTGCCCAGCACCCTCAAGGAGCCCAATCCGGAACCTGGCGAGACCCCGACGGAGTATGCGTCCCGCATGGCCCGGATCAAGGGCCAGGACATCGCGACCAGGCACCCGGACAAGGTTGTGATCAGCGCCGACACCATCGTGGTCCAGGGGCCAAACATCCTGGGAAAGCCCAAAAACGCTCGGGACGCCCTGACCATGCTCACGTCCCTGTCAGGATGCTGGCACGAGGTCATGACCGGTTTTTGCGTGCTGCGCCACCGCGATGGCCTTTCCCACTGCCGCACCGTGACCACCCTGGTCCACATGGCAGACAACTCACAGGCCATGCTGCAGGCCTATATCGACACCAAAGAACCCATGGACAAAGCCGGTGCCTATGGCATCCAGGGCATCGGGGCTTTTCTGGTCGATGAGGTGCAGGGATCCTACACCAATGTCGTCGGCCTGCCGCTGCGCTCGGTCCTCAATATCCTGCTTGAAATCGAAGCAATCGGAGTGGTCGATGCTCAATAAATTGCCGCCGACCAAAAACACGATTGATGCGCTGCTGCTGAACCTGGCCACCCTGGGCCCCATGGGACGCATGCCCAAGGCTCCCGGCACCTGGGGTTCCCTGGCCGCGGCCATCTTCGCGCCCTTTCTTTTCCTGCCCCTGCCGTTCTGGGGCCGCATTGTCCTCCTCCTGCTGCTCTTCCCCCTGGGAAGCTGGTGCGCGGGGCGGGCCGAACAGACCCTAGGCCGCAAAGACCCGTCCTTCGTGGTGGTGGATGAACTCTGGGGACAGTGGATCACCCTGCTGCCCCTGGCCGCCACGGACGCATACTGGATTCTGCCGGCCTTTCTGTTCTTTCGCCTCTTCGACATCGCCAAACCCTGGCCGGTGCGGGCTTCGGAGCGCTGGCTGCCCGGCGGATGGGGAATCATGATCGACGACGGACTCGCGGGACTGTACGCGATGATGACACTGCTGCTGTGCCGCGCCTTGC
>CAXNFJ010000202.1:0-4799 GCA_964201165.1 Desulfomicrobium sp. | reverse complement strand
GTCATCGACGACGCCCTGAAGCTCATCCGCAAGAACAACAAGCCCGTGCCGATCCTGGAAAAATTGCCCCTCGACGACCCGCAGACCTTCGAACTCTTGTGCCGCGGCGAGACCGACGGCGTGTTCCAGCTGGAATCCGACGGCATGCGGCGCGTGCTGCGCGGCCTGAAACCCTCCTGCTTCGAGGACATCATCGCGCTTTTGGCCCTGTACCGGCCGGGTCCGCTGGAGAGCGGCATGGTCGATGACTTCATCGGCCGCAAGCACGGGCTGCGCGCGGTCGAGTACGAATTTCCGGAGCTGGCCCCCGTGGTCCATCCCATCCTGGAGGACACCTACGGGGTCATCCTCTATCAGGAACAGGTCATGAAGATCGCCTCGGACCTGGCCAAGTATTCCCTGGGCGAAGGTGACAACCTGCGCCGGGCCATGGGCAAGAAGGACCCGGCGGAGATGGCCAAGCAACGGGTCCGTTTTCTGGACGGGTCCAAGGAGAACGGCATCTCCCAGGAAGCGGCGGAGTATATCTTCGACCTGATGGAAAAATTCGCGGGCTACGGGTTTAACAAGTCCCACAGCGCCGCCTACGCCGTCATCTCCTATCAGACCGCCTACGTGAAGGCTCACTATCCGGCCGAGTTCATGGCCGCCATCATCACCTCGGAGGTGTCCAACTCCGACAAGATCCTGGCCCATGTCAGCGCCTGTCGGGACATGGGCATCGAGGTCCTGCCCCCGGACGTGAACAGGAGCTACAACGAGTTCACGGTCGAGGGCGAGTCCATCCGCTACGGCCTGTCCGGGATCAAGGGCGTGGGCGAGGGGGCTGTGGAGTCCATTGTCGAGGAGCGCGACAAGGACGGAAATTTCACCAGCCTGCTCGATTTCTGCCATCGCGTGAACCTGCGCAAGGTCAACAAGAAGGTCCTCGACTCCCTCATCAAGTCCGGGGCCATGGACCGCTTCGGTTGTTCGCGGCGGGCGCTGCTTGATGGTCTGGACAAGGTCCAGGCCATGGCCCAGAAGCGGGCCAAGCGCAAAACGTCGGGGCAGCTCTCCTTTCTGGGCATGGTCGAAGAGAACACCTGCAATCTGACGGGGCTGGGCATCGAGAGCGAGGAGGCGGAGCTGCCGGAATTCGGCGATGATGAAAAATGCCGCATGGAAAAGGAGGCTTTCGGATTCTTTCTCATTGGCCATCCCCTGCAGCCTTTTCGCCAGGAAATTCGGCGACTGGGGTACACGTCCCTGGCCCAATGCGCCGATCTGCCGGAGAAGACCCCTGTGCAGGTGCCGGTCCTGGTTACCTCGACCAAGACCATCAACACCAAGAAGGGCGACCGCATGGCCTTTTGCGGCATCGAGGATTTGAGCGGTTCGGGCGAGGCCATTGTCTTTTCCGAGCCGTACGTGGCATATCGGGACCTGCTCGCGTGCGAGGAGCCGCTGCTCATGACGGGCGTCGTGGCCAAGCGCGATTCCATGAACGAAGAGAGCGAGGACGCCCCCAAAAAGTCCAAGATCCTGGCCGAGTCCTTCAAACTTTTGTCGGAGGTGGTCGGTTCGGGTTCGGAGCCGGTGGTGCTCTTTGTGCGGGCCAACGGCCGTGAGCCGGATTGGGCCGGCCTGGGGGAGATCGTGAAGCAGTATCCGGGACAGGCTCCGGTACAGATCGACCTGGTTCGGGAAGAATACGTCTGCCGTCTGCAGTTCGGTCCGGATTACATGGTCGCCCCGTGTCCGGATTTCTGGCGGGATTTTGAACAGTGGCGGCAGGCCTAAACACGACGGAGGATGTATGCTGCAAGGTCAATGGCGGCTTAAAGTGTGTTCGGATTTCAGTTCCTCGCATCAATTGCTCCATTACGAGGGCAAGTGCGAAAACATGCATGGCCACAATTTCGCGGTGGAAGTCGAAGTCATCGGCCATTCCCTGGATTCGAAACTGGGCATTCTCATGGATTTCAAGGAACTCAAGCGCCTGCTCAAAATCGTGACCGATGAGCTGGACCACAAGCATTTGAATGATCTGCTCCCGTTCGCGGCGCGGAATCCATCGTCCGAGCTTCTGGCCCAGCACGTGTTTTGGCGCATGAAGGAGTTGCTGGCCCCGCATCCGGTCCGACTGGCCGAGGTCATGGTCTCGGAGAAAGCGAGCTCGCGGGCGTATTATTCCGAAGCACCCGTCTCCGGCGGCGTCGACTAGTGCGCGCGGTTCTGCAACGGGTGCGCGAAGCTTCCGTCTCCGTGGGCGGCCGCATTGTGGGCGAGATCGGGCCGGGCATCGTGGTCCTGCTCGGCTTCGGGAGCGGTGACGAGCCCGGCATGGTCGGCGGCCCCGTCTGGAACACGTTCATGCGCAAGCTGCTGGGCTTGCGGCTTTTTCCGGACGCCGGCGGACCCATCAATGCGAGTCTGGCCGAACATGGCGGGGGAATATTGGTGGTCTCGCAGTTCACGCTGTATGCCGATGTGAAAAAGGGTCGGCGTCCCTCATTTTCCGGGGCGGCGGCGTCAGAGACCGCCTTGGTCCTGTACACGGCCTTCGTGGCCGAATTGCGTCGGCACTGGCCGCAGGTGGCCGAAGGCGAATTCGGCGCGGACATGGACGTGTCTCTGATCAACTGGGGGCCGGTCACGATCTGGCTGGACAGCGACGAACTGTAGCCCTCTCTTTGGCAGGCATGTTGCTAGCATGTTCCCGAACGTTCATTTTTTGACAGGAAACAACATGCACCCCGTCGTATCGATTTATCCTCCCTTCTTGTCCTGCGGTGAGGCCTAAGGCATGGCTTCCCTGCATGCGGACTACATTGCCGAATGCGCCCACGGCGAAGGCCGATCCATGGATGTGCGCATCCTGCGCGACGGTCGCGTCCAGATGCTGGGCGGCAAACGCGGGGCGGAAAACGAGCTTCGCCGCGTGGCCGAGATTCCGGCCTACGGGGTATTGCCCGTCTTTCTTGGTTCAGGCCTGGGGGCGGGCCTTGAGGATGTTTTGGCGCGCACTGCCGGTCCGGTGGCCGTGGTCGATGGCGAGAGCCCGATTTTCACGCTGACCGGAGCGCGGGAAAAATGGCGGGATGACCCCAGAGTCTATTGGGTGGAGGAGGCGGATCAGGCCGCCGCCCTGAACCTGCTGACCCGCTGGCAGCTTCGCCATGGCGGCCTGCCTTTTGCCCCGGTGCTGGATCCGTTTTATGTCCGCCTGCGTCCGGAGTTGTACCGGGCGCTGGGAGAGCGTCTGGCCGTGAGTCGCAAGGTCGATTTTTGGAACCGGGCGCGCTACCCCAAATTTCAGACCTCCGTCCCGCGTGTGCTGCTTTTGACCAGTTCCTATTTTTTGATGGGTGAACTCGAGGCGGCCTGCGTCAGGCTCGGCTATGCGACCTCCTTTGTGCAGATGCCCAGCCAGGAAGTGGGCAGTCAGGAGTTCGTGGAGGGCATCCTGGCGGAAATCATCGCTTTTCGTCCGGATTTCGTGCTGACCATCAATCATCTCGGGGTCGACAAGGAAGGCGTCCTGACGGAGCTTTTGGCCCGCATGGAGCTGCCGCTGGCCTCCTGGTTCGTCGATAACCCGCACCTCATCCTGTACATCTATGAAAATCTGGCCTCGGATTGGGTCACGCTCTTCACCTGGGACGCGGACAACATCGAATCCTTGAAGGCGCAGGGCTTTTCGCGCGTCCATTACCTGCCCCTGGCCACGGACCCGCATCGCTTCGCCTATGCGCCCGAGACCAGACCGGTGCGCGATGTGGCTTTCGTCGGCAATTCCATGGTGCGCAAGGTCCAGGCGAAGCTGGATCGCTATGATTTCCCGCCCGCTCTCATCGGGGATCTGGAAGCTCTCGGGCGGGCCTTCATGGCCAGCGGGACCATGTCCGTGGCCACGTTTCTGGAGGAGGAATATCCGTGGCACGTCGCGGCCTTTCACGCGCTGCCGGATGTGGACACCAGGCTCGCCTTCGAGACCCTCATCACCTGGCAGGCCACTC
Source organism: Desulfomicrobium sp. (assembly GCA_964201165.1). GTDB lineage: Bacteria > Desulfobacterota > Desulfovibrionia > Desulfovibrionales > Desulfomicrobiaceae > Desulfomicrobium. The sequence continues at coordinate 798 of CAXNFJ010000202.1, read as the reverse complement.
TGCACTATCGGTTGCGGCGGGTGGAACAGCTTCTGCCTTTTCGGCCCCTTTTGGTCGGCGATCCGGGGTGGCACGACCTGCTGCCCCAGGGCGGCTGGAGCTATCACCGCGAACTCAATTATTACGACGACCTGCCAGGGTTTTATCCGGCCACGCGCATCAATTTCAATTGCACCAGCCAGCAGATGAAGGGCGCGGTCAACCAGCGTGTTTTCGACGTGCCGGTCTGCGGAGGTTTTCTGCTTACGGACCACCGACGGCAGATGGAAGAGCTGTTCGAGCCTGGCCGGGAGATCATCTGCTATCAGGACCCCGGTGAGATTCCCGAGCTGATCCGCCATTATCTGACCCACGACGGGGAACGGACGCGGGTCATGGAGGCGGCGCGGGAGCGCATCCTCGCCCAGCACACCTATGACCTGCGTCTTGCGTCCCTGGTCCGGACCATGCGCTCCATTTACGGGTAAGGGTGTGAACAGACCCATTCTGGTCATCCAGATGCAGCGCATGGGCGACCTGATCCTGTCCTTTCCTCTTTTTTTGTGGCTGGAGCGGGCGTATCCCGGACATCCGATCTGGGTCATGGCAGAACCCCGGTTCGCGCTGCCGCTTGCGCGTCTGAGCCCCCGCGTGCGCTATGTGGACTCCGCGCGCGGCGAAGCGGTCCTGGGGCAAAAATTTCATCTGGTCGTCAATCTGAGCCACCGGCCGCAGTCCATGGAACTGGCCGGAAGACTGCAGTGCGAGGGCCTCGTTGGCGGATACACCCGTGACGGGGTGACCCGCATCGCCGGGGTC
>CAXNFJ010000201.1:0-4803 GCA_964201165.1 Desulfomicrobium sp. | reverse complement strand
TAGCCTTGGGCCGTGAAGTTCATGTTGGTGATCGGGTCGGAGAAATGATTGTCTTGGCCAGCGGAATTGATGATCAGGTCGGGTTTGAAATGCTCCAGGATGGGCATGACGATCCGTTCCACAGTCATGAGATAGCCTTCGTCCGAGGTGCGCGGCGGCATGGGCACGTTGATGGTCCGGCCCAGGGCTTTGGGTCCTCCGGATTCGGACGGAAAGCCCGTGCCCGGATACAAGGTGCGTCCGTCCTGGTGCAGGGAGATGAAGAGCACGTCCGGATCATGCCAGTAGATGTCCTGGGTGCCGTCGCCGTGGTGGCAGTCCGTGTCGACCACTGCGACGCGCAGATTGCCGTACTGTTCGCGGATCCACTCGATCATGACCGCTTCGATGTTGACGTTGCAGAAGCCGCGGCTGCCGTGGACCGTGCGCATGGCGTGGTGTCCGGGAGGGCGGACCACGGCGAAGGCCCGTTTGCGCTCTTTTTCCATGACCAGCTGAGCGGCGCGGATCACGCCCCCGGCGGAGATGAAATGAGAGTTGGTGCAGACCGAGGCGACGCTTGGAAAGCAGAAATGGGCGCGCATGATGTCCTTTTCCTCGGCGATGAGGGGCCGGTATTCACGGATGCCCTCGATGTCGAAGATGCCTTCTTCCCGGAACTGGTCCTGGGTGTAGAGCAGACGCTCCTCCCGCTCGGGGTGGGTGGGGGAGATGGCCCAGTCGAAGGCCGGAAAAAATATGATGCCGAGGCTCGATTGTGCTTTGAGCATGGTCCCTCCGGTTCTAGGAAACCAGTGTGGTGATGACGCCGGGCCGCATCTGGCAGCGGACGCGGATGTTGCGGCCAATGGTGTAGTGGCCTTCGACCATGTTGAAGGCATCGGCCTGGATGACCTGGATGTCTCCTTCCTCGGCCGGGATGCCCTGCCGGTCCAGTTCGGCGCGCAGCATGGTGGTGGCGTCGTGTACGGCTTCTTCCAGGGTGTAGGTGCGCTTGACGGCTTTGTGGATGCCGAGGCCCGGTACGGTGAAGCTGCCCCGCGAAGTGTCCACGGTCAAAACCAGGGACTGGGTCGGCCGGGTCAGACAGGCGCCTATGGCATTGGCCACCTGGCTGTGCTTGGGCGCAATGACGGGCAGGTCGAAAGTTTTTTCCAGTAGCGGCGCCATGGCCTCGGCTGGGCCGCCGATGACCAAAATTCGTGCGGGCCGGACTATGCGGTCCTCCAGGATTTCCTGGATGGTGTAGACGGGTCGGGCGTTGATGTCCGCCAGAAATGCGGTGATTTTTCTCTTCAAGGTCGCCATGGCTAGGTTCACGGCCTGTTCGGCGCATTCCCGGGCCGAAAGCCCCTGGGCCATGGCCACTTCCTTGATGCCCTTGGCCGAGCGTTCCCGGTCTCCGAAGGATGCATGTCCCAGGACATTCATGGCATCCATCAGCGCCGGGGCGGGGCCGCCGGCGGCCATGCACGGGCCGTGTCGATCCGGGCCGACGCGCAGCTGCCCGTCGCGGGAGCTGATGAAGGAGTCTCCACCGATGCCGATGGATTCGACCTTGAGGGCGCGAACCAGGGTCGGGTGTTCACAGATGGATATGCCGTCGCGCTCCAGGAGCGGAATGCCGTCCAAGAGCACGGCCATGTCCGTGGTTGTTCCGCCGATGTCCAGGATCAGCGCGTCTTCGGCCGCCGGTGCGGTGCTCATGATGCCCATGACCGAGGCGGCAGGGCCGGAAAAAATGGACTGGACCGGAATTTCGCGGGCCAGCTTCAGGGGCATGGTTCCGCCGTCGGCTTTGACGATATTGATGTCGGCCTGGATGTTTAGGTCGCGCAGACTTTGTTCCAGTGCGTCGGCAAAGGTGTTGAACGTGCGCCAGACAGCGGAATTATAATAGACCGTGCTGATGCGGCGGCCAAAATTGAGCCTTTCGGACACGCGGTGCCCCTGGGTCACGAAATCCGCCTGGGGGGCCAGCGCCTCGGCCATGGCGATCTCCTGCTCGGGGTTGCGGGTGCAGAACTTGCCCACCACCCCGTAGACCCTGATGCCCTCTTCCCGGCAGCGTGTGGCCATGGGCTTGATCTGGTCCACACGCGCCTTGGCGGAGATGGACCCGCGATGATCGACGCATCCGGACAGCACATGGTACTGGTTGCCGAGGGTATAGGCCGCCGCGTCGATGCCCGGTCCGGGAATGACGAACATGCCCACCTTTTCGGTGTGGCCGGTGACGATGGAGTTGGTGGACAGCGTGGTGCTCAGGTTGATGGTGCGGATTTCCGCGCCCTTGCAATCCTTCAGAATGGCGCACAGCACCTCGGAGATGGTCCCGAGCAGGTTGTCGTGATCCGTGGGGACCTTGGCCATGGCTTCCATCCGGCCTTCCCGGATGCAGACGCCGTCCGTGTGGGTTCCTCCGACATCGATTCCGATAAGCATAAATCCGATCCTTAGGGCTGACGGTTGGCCGCGACGGGTGCCGCGGCTCCCGGGTGGCTTCAGCTGCCATGCGCGGCGATGCGAGCGGGGCTGAAGGCTTCGGGCTTGTGTTTTTTCCGGGTATGCCGCACCTCGTGCCTGGGGCTTTGGGTCGGCCTGGACCGCTCAAGGGAAAGAAACGCAAGTTGCTTTTTCCAGTTGCATATTTACCGGACTGCAGGCGAAGCGCAAGCAGAATTCCGTAAACGGAGGGAAATCATGGATAAAGAATTGGTGGACGGTTTTTTGGCCTGCGTGCGTCAGGCCGGAGGGGTGGTGCGCGCGCAATGGAACGATTCCAAGGAGATCACCTTCAAGGGGCGCATCGATCTGGTCACCCAGACTGATGTGGCCGTTGAACGGTTGCTGGTGGAGAGTTTGCCGAAGTTGGTTCCCGGTTCTACGGTCCTGGCCGAGGAATCCCATCACAGTTTGGAACCCGGCGCCCTGACCTGGATCATCGATCCCGTGGACGGCACCACCAATTATGCCCATGGCCTGCCCATGGTCGCCGTGTCCGTGGCCCTGTGGAGGGAGGGGCGGGTGGTGCTGGGCGCGGTCTATCTGCCGATGCTGGAGGAACTTTTCTGGGCCGTGCGCGGACAGGGCGCCTTTCTGAACGGAACTCCCATCACCGTCAGCCGGGAGCGGGCAATGCAGTCGGCCCTTATCGCCACCGGGTTTCCCTATTCCTTTTATGCGGAGGTGGATCAGATCTGCGAACGCCTGCGGCGCGTGCTCCTGGCGTCCCAGGGCATCCGCCGCATGGGTTCGGCGGCCATTGACCTGGCCTACACGGCGTGCGGCAGATTCGACGGCTATTACGAAACCGGCCTCAAGCCCTGGGATACGGCCGCGGGTTGGCTGCTGGTGCAAGAGGCGGGCGGCAGGGTCGGCGGTCTGGACGGCGATTACGGCCTGGGCGCGCACATGATCGTGGCCACCAACGGGGCCATCCATGAACAGTTGTTGTCCTTGCTGCAGATGGAGGACGGGGTGGAATCCACCCCGGGATCAGATATTGATTTTTAGGCTGGAAATCGGGAGGATGAGGCTTCCCTTGGAATCGTAGAGCGATCCGTTTTGTTCTTCCTGCACGGGCACGTCGTCATGGGCCGACGTTTGGTTTTTGCAGTGTTTCTTCTTTTGATGTCCCAGATCCCACGGGGTCTGCCCTTCGCGCCATCGTCCCTGATCCTGTGCCGTATCCACTCGTAATTTCATATCCGCCTCCTTGGCCGTCCCTGGCCATGGTACGTGCGTTAAACAAGGGCGTCCTTGCCCCTGTAGAGTGTATCGGACGACGGGTAAAAAACTTGAGCGGGAGTCGAATGAAGAATGCAGGTTGGCACCGGACCCGTCATGGGTCGACTTGAGGAGGATTCGCCGAGATGAGGCTTTTGTGGAAAAAGTAGAGTTCGCACCCGGCGGGGCGTCAGGACGCGAACCAGCGCAGTCCCGGCATGCCGGGTAACAGGGCCCGGCGGGTGCAGTGCTCGCCGAACAGGGCCAGACCTGCTTGTTCGCGCGGACCCAACTCGTAGCTCATTGCTCTCCAATAGCGCAGCAAGTTTGGGCTGGTCAGCCAATCGGGCAGGTCGGGCAGGCGGGACAAGGCTTCGAAATGGCCGTCCAGTTCGGCGGTTATGGCGCCGATGTGTTCGCGCAGACGATGGAGTAGGGCCCGGGTCGGCGCGGGGAGATTCCGGCGCACGATCCAGACCGCGAAGACAAAGGGCAGTCCCGTCCAAGACGACCACTGCGTGGCCAGATCATAAATGTGATACCCTGCGGGCGGTTGCACGAAATGGCGCAGAGCCAGGTTGCCGATCTCGAGGAAGGGCCGTCCCGTGGCCAGTCCAGCACCTGGTTCGACCTCCATCCACTGCGGTTCGGGCAGGTTCCATTTTTGGGACCAGAGCACCTTCAGGAGGGCGGTGGACGTGGCCGAGGCCCCGGTCAGGCAGACCGGGCCGGGATGGCGGGCCAGCCAGGCGGGCAATTCGTGCAGGGGGGCCGGAGAAAGAAAGAGGACGCTTTGAACTTCGGCCTGCGCGCAGATGGATGCGCCGGGAAGCAGTTCATAGCCCTCGGCGTGGAGCAGATACTCGAACGAGGAGGACGGGGAGATGTCCAGTTTGCCCATGGCCAGGGCGTTGTTCAACTGGCTGGGATGGCCGGGCTGGTAATGAAAATCAGGCCCTTCCGGACACATGTCGGCCAGAAGATGGAAGACATGCCAGATGTTGAGGTAGTCGATTCTGCCGATGTGAAGTGTCATGGTGCATAAAAAAGGCGGGGCTGACCCCGCCTTCCTTG
>CAXNFJ010000200.1:0-4847 GCA_964201165.1 Desulfomicrobium sp. | reverse complement strand
ATGGGATGGCCTTGGCCAACCCCAGAAGGTGGTGTCGAGGATCGAGTTGATCGATCAGATCTGGGCAGAGGAAGCTGCGCTGGCGGTCCGATTTTTTGGGCTGCATCGTGGGTAACCTCGGAGTGATTTCGACCAGAAAAAATGCATTGTCACTGCATTACTGGTTATCTGAAATACATTATCTCCGATTAAATTTCAATTAATTTCAGCATATTGTCATATTTTTCAGGACTGACTACTTAGGATTTGTAATACCGGCTCTGTATATCAATGGAAAAAATCCAGGCCACGAAGTCAGGAGGCATCATGTTTCGTTGTCTTGCGTCTGCACGGCGAATTCTCTCTCTGGGTACGGTACTGTGTCTGACTGTCTTCGGCGGATTCGGGCATGCTGCACTTGCCGACCTGGAGGCGACGCAGGAAAATGCCTCGTCTGACTCTCTGTCTGCCCTGGAAGGAACTGCCGGACATGCTGCGGGAGGAGCGCTCGATGACGGAATCGTCTGCCAACCCGGAGCCCCGTGCCTGGAAGCGGCTACGCAGCTGCCTCTGCGTGTTCTGCCCCGTCCCTTCTCCGCCATGTACCGCGAGGTGGCGGCGAACGAGGACGGCATCGTCCAGGCCAATGTCCAGGCCTTCAAACCCCTCTATGTCTTTGACCGCCAGGGTCTCGATCTGAGCCAGGCTGCGGACCCGCGCGGGTGGTATCAGGTCGGTCGCTCCAAGACCGAACCCGAGGGCTGGATGCAGGCCAAGGATGTGCTCGAATGGCGGCAGGCCCTGCTGGTCTCCTACACCCATCCCGGCAACGAGCTCGAAGGTCGCAGTCCCGTACTCATGTTCCGTGACCGGTCTGCTTTGGAGGCTATCGTCGACGACATGGACATGGCCGGCAAGGCCAAGGCCCTTTACGAGAGCGTCGGAGCAGGGAAGATCCCGGACAGCGTCGTGAGCATGGAGCCCAAGCGCTTCGTCGATATCACCAAACAGTTCTATGTGCTGCCCATCCTGCAGTGGTCTCAGACTCAGATAAACGGTGACGATGTCCGCCTCCTGCAGGTGGCCGCTGCCGTGCCGGGCGCCCGCGGGGTCGATACGGTCGGCAACGCCGACTACCTGGAACAGGCCCAGGTGGGTCGTGACGCGGGCGGCGCGGTCATGCGCGACGTCAAGGCCGACATTGTTTTCGTCATCGACACGAGCCGCAGCATGCAGCCCTTCATCGATATGACCCGCGAGGCCGTGGCGCAGATGAGCCGGCAGTTCATCGCCGAGACGGCCGACCGTTTTCGTTTCGGTCTGGTGGTCTACCGCGACTCCCTTGAAGTCGCCCCCCAGCTTGAATACGTGAGTCGAAATCTCACTCCTGATCTGGTCAGTGCCGACCAACTGGTCGGACTGCTGGAGAAGGAGGGCGGGGCCACGGCCGTGGGCAGCGTCGATTACGCAGAGGAGGCCTTCGCCGGCGTGGATGCGGCCCTGCGCTCCACGTGGCGCGACGGCGCCCTGCGCTTCGTCATCCTGCTGGGCGACGCCAGTTCCCACCCCAAGGGGCACAAGCAGAACACCTCCGGCAAGGATGAGACGGACCTGCGCCGCGAGTACGACGACGCTCAGGTTCACCTGTTCGCCATCCACCTGCAGGACCCTCGGGCCAAGGAGGATCATTCGGGCGCCCTGGCCCAGTTCAGCCATCTGGCGCGCGTGCGCGGCGACGAGTCCAGTTCGGCCATCAAGGAGGTAAACGCGTTTGAAGAGGGCGAATACAAGGCCTTGGCTGAGCATCTGACCGGCCGCATCAACACGCTGCTGAGCCAGACCATGGGCGGTCAGACGACCGCCGCCGCGGCCCCCCTGGCCGAGTTCGACAAGCTTTGGGAGGCGGCCCTCATCGAGTACGTGGGCAAGGACGCGAGCCCGCCCAAGGACATTGTGGCCTGGGCCATGGACCGCGACCTCATCAACCCGGCCGACAAGGCCCTGGACGTGCGCGTCCTGGTCACGCGCGAACAGCTTTCATCCTTGTCCCAGACCTTGGACCAGGTGGTGCAGGCCGTCATGCGTGCCGAAGTGACCCAGGGGCAGTTCTTCGAGGCTCTGCAGGGCGTGGCTGGACAGGCCATGAAGCGCCCCGAGGACCTGGGCGGGGCGGTGAAGCTGGCCGACACGGGCCTGCTGCCTGCCTTCATCCAGAGCCTGCCGTACAAGAGCGACATCCTGGCGCTGACGGACGACATGTTCGCCAGCATGACGGCCGAGCAGCGTTCGCAGCTGGAATGGAGCATCCTGGCCAAACTCGACCAGTACCGGACCATCAACGAGCAGGTCGATGCCTGGTTTCGCGTCAACGACACGGACCCCGACCAGGATATGGTGTACCCGCTGCACCTCGACTACCTGCCTTAGGGTTCCTGTGTCCGTCACACCTCAGCCTATGGTCCTCCTTGAAGGACTGGTCAAGACGCGCAGCCAGAGCGAGAGCGTCTTCGAGCTGCGCGTGCCGTCCTTCGAGGTCGGACCGGGGCGCATGGTGGCGGTCATCGGCGAGAGCGGGTGCGGCAAAAGCACGCTGCTGGACATTCTGGCCCTGGTCATGGAACCAACCCGCGTGGAACGCTTCGAGATCGTCACGGGGCCCTCGGCCCCCCCGGTTGACGCGGCGGCCCTGTGGGCTGGGGGCGACGAAGGGGCCCTGGCCGCCCTGCGGCGGGACAACTTCGGCTACGTCCTGCAGACCGGCGGTTTGCTGCCTTTTCTGAGCGTGCGTCAAAATATCCTCCTGCCCGGAAGCTTAAACGGCGGTCGTATTCCATCGGAGCGGATCGAGACTCTGGCGGCGGGCATGGGCGTGGCCGGATGTCTGGACCGCATGCCCGCCTCCCTGTCCATTGGCCAGCGGCAGCGCGTGGCCATCCTGCGCGCACTGGCTCACAGGCCGCGTCTGGTGCTGGCCGACGAGCCCACAGCGGCCGTGGACAAGGGTCGGGCCCGGACCATCATGGACGATATGCACCGCCTGGCCAGGGAGGAATCCGTGGCGGTAGTGGTCGTCACCCACGATGTGGATCTGGTCCTGGACCGGGCCGACACGGCCTACACCTTTGATCTTGAACATGTGTCCGACAACGTCACCCGCTCCGTCTGCAGGCCCGTGACGGCGGGGGCGCCGTGAGCCACGGGCCTCTGCGGCGCATCCCGTTCCTGGCCGCATCCCACCTGCGCCACGAATGGGTCCTGACCTTGTGCCTGGTCATCGCCCTGGCCGCCGTCATCTCGCCGCTTTTGGTTCTGCTCGGACTCAAACACGGCACCATTCAGACCCTGCGTGAACGCCTGGTGGAGGATCCGGTCTTCCGGGAGATTCGGCCCACCCAGACCCGCGAGTTTTCCCCGGAATGGTTCAAAGACCTGTCCGCCTGGGCCGGAGTGGGCTTTCTCACCCCGACCATCCTGCCCTTGTCATCCGTCCTTTCCGTCGTCCTCCCCGAAACTTCCGGCATCGCGCTCTTCGATCTCATCCCCACAGCCCCCGGCGATCCTTTGCTTCTGGAGAACGGCGGAACGGTGCCCGGCGAGGGCGAGGTCGTGCTCACGGTCGAGGCCGCGCGCCGGGCCGGGGTCGACCAGGGCGGCGAAATCGTAGCCAGGGTCACCCGGTCCCGTGTCGGACGCAGCGAAGCCGTGGAGGCGCGGCTGCGGGTCGCCGCCGTGTTGGACCAGCGAGCTGGCTCCTTGCCGAGAGTCTACGCGCCCCTGTCCTTCGTGCTGGACGTCGAAGGCTACAAGGAGGGCTACGCGGCCCCGGCGCGGGGCTGGGCCGGGGAAACCCCGCACCCCTACCCCAGTTTCGACGGCGCGGTGCTCCTGCTGCCCGTGGCCTTGCAGCCCATCGTGCGTTCCGGCCTGGCCATCAATACCGGCTTCGGCCGCGTCACGGAGATCGCCCCTGCGCGCGTGCGTGAGCTGCTCGGCTTCGTGCCGCCCGAGGGCTTCGCCTGCTACGAATTGCCCGCTCCTGGTCAGCCGGTGACCGCCGCCAGCCTGCGGTCCGTAGATCAGAAGCTCAGGGGCCATTCCCGCGTTCTTTTGCCGTACGTCCGCGACGTGGTCCTGCATGCCGGCGAACGCGAATTGCGTCCGGTGGGCCTGTCCTTAGGCGAAACACAGGCGGCCCTGCTGGGGCTGAAGCCGACGCCCTGGCCGGAATTCGGCGGTCGCCTGCCCGAGGGTACCGCGATTGTGGACTGCCTGTGGCCGGCTGCGGACGCCCTCGGCCAGGGTCAGACCGTGGACGTGCGCGCTCCGGGCCAGGCGGAGGTCGGCTTTTTCCTGCGTGTGGCCGGGAGCATCGATCTGGATCGTCCCGTGGTGCCGGCGGAGCTTTTGGGGATGCTGCGTACGGCCGTTCAGCGCGCCGTGACTTTTGATCGCGAGTCCGAGTCCTTCCGCATGGCCCGGGGCGGGTTTCGGGGCTTTCGTCTCTACGCCGGGAGCATCGACAACGTTCTGGAACTGTACCGCAGACTCAAAGACCAGGGGGTGGAGGTAGCGGCCGAGGTGGAGGCCATCGAGCGCATCCGCGTCCTGGACCAGGGGCTTTCGCGACTGTTTTGGCTCATCGCCACCCTGGGGCTTTTCGGTGGTACCGGTGTGCTGGTGGCCAGCCTTTACGCGGCGGTGGAGCGCCGTCGGAGGGATCTAGGGAAACACTGATTAAATCATTTTCGTCTGGGTCCTAACCTGCTAAATTCCTTTTCAGACAAGCATCTGGAGGAAATGATGAACCGTCAGGTAAGTTTTTCTGAACTGGAGTATGGCACCAAGAAAAGAGTAACCCGGCGCGACCG
>CAXNFJ010000199.1:0-4859 GCA_964201165.1 Desulfomicrobium sp. | reverse complement strand
CAAGATCGTCGTCAACGTGGAATCCGAGGCCGAGGTGGCCCGCATCCTGCGTCTGGCCCACAAGAGCCGCATCGCCGTGACCTTCCGCGCCGCCGGGACCAGCCTGTCCGGCCAGGCCGTGACGGACTCGGTCCTGTTGCGCCTGGGTGAAGGCTGGACCGGGTACCGCGTCTACGACCAGGCCCGCCGCATCGACCTTGAACCAGGCATCATCGGCGCCCATGCCAACCGCACCCTGGCTCCCTTCGGCAAAAAAATCGGGCCGGACCCGGCGTCCATCGACACATGCAAGATCGGCGGCATCCTGGCCAACAACGCCAGCGGCATGTGCTGCGGCGTGGCCGAGAACAGCTATCAGACCCTCCTCGACCTGCGGCTCGTCTTCGTCGACGGCACCGTTCTGGACACCGGGGACGACGCCTCCAAACGCAACTTCCGCGAAAAACACCCCGAAATCGTGGACGGACTGGCGGACCTGCGCCGTCAGATCCTGGCCGCGCCGGAGCTTGAAGCGCGCATCCGGCACAAATTCAAGATCAAGAACACCACGGGGTACAGCCTGAACGCCCTGGTCGATTTCGAAGACCCCTTCGACATCCTGAAGCATCTTCTCGTCGGCTCCGAAGGCACCCTGGCCTTCATCTCCAAGGTCACCTACCGCACCGTGACCGAGCACGCGCACAAGGCCTCGGCGCTGATGCTCTTCCCCGACATCCGCACCGCCTGCGAAGCGACCATCATCCTGAAGAAACAGCCCGTGGCCGCCGTGGAACTGATGGATCGTCCGGCGCTTAAGTCCGTGCAGGACAAGGACGGCATGCCCTCCTATCTGCGTGAGCTGAGCGATACTGCGGCGGCCCTGCTGGTGGAAACCCGGGCCGAGGACAAGGACGGGCTCGAAGCCCAGATCGAGGCCATCAAGTCCGCCCTGGCCGGGGTGTCCATGGTCCGCGACATCGAGTTCACCCCCGTGCCCCAGGAATTCGCCAAGCTGTGGAACATCCGCAAAGGACTTTTTCCGGCCGTCGGGTCGGTGCGGGCCACCGGCACCACGGTCATCATCGAGGACGTGGCCTTCCCCATCGACCGCCTGGCCGACGCGACCCTTGAACTGCAGGGGCTGCTCGAAAAATACGGCTACTCCGAGGCCATCATCTTCGGCCACGCCCTGGAAGGGAACCTGCATTTCGTTTTCACCCAGGATTTCGGAGACCCCAGGGAAGTCGAGCGCTACAGCAAACTCATGGATGACGTGACCGTGATGGTCGTTGAGAAATATGACGGGTCCCTCAAGGCCGAGCACGGTACGGGCCGCAACATGGCTCCCTTCGTGGAAATGGAGTGGGGTCAGGACGCCTACCGGCTCATGCAGGACATCAAAAGGATCTTCGACCCGCAAACGCTGCTCAATCCCGGCGTCATCATCAACCCGGACCCGAAGGCGCATCTGAAAGACTTGAAACCCCTGCCCGCGGCCCACGAACTGGTCGACAAGTGCATCGAGTGCGGATTTTGCGAACCCATCTGCCCCTCCAAGCACATCACCTTCACTCCGCGCCAGCGCATCACGTCCTGGCGCGAAATCCAGCGGCTCAAAGACAGCCCGAAGCACAGCGCAGAACGAAAAAAACTCATGCGGGAATACAGCTATCAGGGCGACGAAACCTGCGCCACGGACGGACTCTGCGGCACACGCTGCCCAGTGGGCATTGACACGGGCAAGATGACCAAGGCCCTGCGCGCCGAAAGCGCGACGATGCGACAGAAGAAAACCGCCGATTGGATCGGTGAACATTTCGAGGGCGTGGCCCGGACCGTGTCCGGGGTGCTTCGAATCGTGAATGCGGTTCACGGCGTGACCGGAACCAAATTCATGGATGTGTCGTCCGAGACCCTGCATAAAATGACGGGCAAACGCGTTCCTCGCTGGAACGCCCAGATGCCGAAGGGCCTTGGACGCATCCGGCGAGAGAAGGTGAATCCGGACAATCCGCTGCGCGTGGTCTACTTTCCGAGTTGCATCGCCCGCAACATGGGCCCCTCCAGGGGAGAAGCGATCCGTCCCCTGCCCGAGACCACGGTGCGGGTGCTGCGCAAGGCAGGATACGAGGTGATCTACCCTGAGAACATGGGCGGCTTGTGCTGCGGGCAGGCGTTCGAAAGCAAAGGGTTCGCGGCCCAGGCCGACGACAAAAGCCTCCAGCTCGAAGAGGCTCTCCTGGCCGCAAGCCAGGATGGACTTTATCCCGTGCTGTGCGACACCAGCCCATGCCTCAAACGCATGCGGGAGGTGCTGGATCCACGCCTCAAAATGTATGATCCGAGCGACTTCGTGCTGCAGTTCCTGCAGGACAAGCTGACCTTTACCCAAAAGAAGAAACGGGTGGCTCTGCATGTGACCTGCACCTCCCGCAAGATGGGTCTCGAAGGCAAGCTCCTGGAGGTGGCCAAAAAATGCGCCACCGACGTGGTCGTGCCGGAAGACATCTTCTGTTGCGGCTTTGCCGGGGACAAGGGTTTCTCAACGCCCGAGCTCAACGCCTCGGCCCTGAAGACCCTGGCCGACAAGGTCCAGGATTGCGCCGAAGGCTACTCCACCAGCCGAACCTGTGAGATCGGCCTGGCGCTGCACGGCGGCATTCCCTATCGGTCCATCCTGTATCTGGTGGATGAGTGCACGGTCTGACGCAACACAGGGTGCCCCGCCACGAATATACGACCGAATAACGCTGCGGCGGCCCGGACTCTTGAGTCCGGGCCGCCGCCCGCTTTTGAAAAGCAACCCCTCCGACGCACATTCATCTCTGCATCTGCCGCCTTGACCACACCCTGAGGTGGTCATTGTCGTGATCGCGGTGGGAAAGCGTGAGCGTAGCGCGGTGTACACGATTGCGACCAAAAGATTGGGCTGATTTTTTTCAAGCGTCTTGCCCCTTTCTCTTGGATACGTCCCCTGCTATGAAGCTCGCATTCAAAGATCAAAAAGGTCTGGGCCGTGTTTTCTCTTGCTGCCCTGACTTTAAGCGCATGAAACCATTTTTCCAGCAACTTTCACGGAGGCTGTCATGTTTGGAATAGGCGTTCAGGAACTGCTCATCATTCTGGCCATCGCCCTGGTCGTCTTTGGGGCAAAAAATCTTCCTCTCCTCGGCACCAACATGGGCCGGGCGATCACAAATTTCAAAAAGGGGATCAGCGAACAGGAAGTGATCGACGTCACGGCCGAGTCGAAATCCAAGGATACGTCCGGGACGCATATGTAAAACGCATACGACGAGACATCTGCCTAACGGCATACCCCATGCCTAAATAATCCCCTCCAAGCTTCTGCCGGAGGGGATTTTCGCGCTTTCCACCGTGCAAAACCCTGAGCAATTGAATGTCATTTGCGGCGCCGCCCCCGACTTGTTATGTTTATTTGTGTTGAGTTCCCGGGCAATTCGCCTCCCTCGGAAGACCGATCCCTTGCAAGGAGTCGTCATGCGCATCCGCATCGCATTCATCATTCTTCTCTTATCACTGCATTCCGGAAGCGCCCTGGCCATCGAAGCCTCGGACAACGCGGCCTCCCACCCCCTGCCCGTGGGGAGCGCCATGCCGGACCTGCTGCTGCGCGGCGAACTGAGTTCTGAACACCTCAAGCATTTGGGATTGAAAGGTCCCGCGCCCCGCAGGCTTTCGGAGATCAAGGCCAAAACCATCATCCTGGTGGCGTTCAGCATGTATTGCCCGCACTGCCAACGCGAAGCTCCGACTTTGAATGAACTGGACGCCTTGATCACAAGCCGTGGCCTGCATGAGGATGTAAAGCTGATCGGGGTGGGCATCGGGAACTCGGACTTTGAAGTTCAGGTCTTCCAGAAAAAATACGCGGTCACTTTCCCCCTCTTTTCCGATCCGGATTTCAAGATTAACAAGGAACTCGGCGAAGTCGGGACTCCTTTTTTCTACGTGCTGCACGCCGATGCGCAAAAAAAGAAAATCGCGGTTGTCGACACCTTGCTGGGACGCATGGACTCGGCGGAATCTTTTCTCGACCGGGTCATGAAGGCCAGCACCACGGGAGAATGACACCATGAAAAAGCACCTGATTCTCCCTGTTCTCATCGCCAGCCTGCTGGCCCTCGTCCCCGTCCAACTCCGGGCGCAGGAATCCATCAGCCAGGATCATCTCTTCGACGTGGGCATCCTCAAGCCCGTGGACAGCAGCCTCAAGGTCAAAGTCGGAGACCCGGCGCCGGACTTCGCCCTGCCGACCATCGGCGGGGACACCATCACCCTGGCCCAGTTCCGGGGGCGGAAGAACGTCGTCCTGTCCTTCGTTCCGGCTGCCTGGACCCCGGTCTGTTCCGGGCAGTGGCCCGGTTACAACATCGTGCAGGATCTTTTCGAGCAGACCCAGACCCAACTCATCGGTCTGAGCGTGGACAACGTGCCGACCCTCCATGCCTGGGTACAGGAGATGGGCGGACTGTGGTTTCCCGTGGCCTCGGATTTCTACCCGCACGGGCGACTGGCCGAATCTTTAGGCATCCTGCGCACCAACGGTGAGGCGGAGCGATCCCTGTTCCTGATCGATACGAAGGGCGTGATCCGCTACATCGACGTGCACGACATCAACTCGCGCCCGGATCTGGGCCCCCTGATCAAGGCCATGCAGGAACTTGAGCAAGGCGGGGATTGATGAATAGTGAATAGCTGCGGCGGCATCGTGACCTGACCGCGCCTCTCTCTCGGGGACAAACGTTGGCCGTGAGCGAAAACCGGGACCCGTCGGGCCGCACGTTTCTCACACGACGTTTGCATGCGCGCCTTCCTTCCCGTAATACGGTGGTGCGCCTCTTGGCATCCTGGGTCTC
>CAXNFJ010000198.1:0-4887 GCA_964201165.1 Desulfomicrobium sp. | reverse complement strand
TGCGTTTGAGCTTGCTGATCTTGTCAATGAACAGCACGCCTTCGAGGTGGTCTACTTCGTGTTGCAGGCAGATGGCCATGAGATCGTCCGCATACATTTCCACCGTGTTGCCGTCCAGGTCCAGGGCGGTGAGACGCAGCCGCTCCGCGCGGATCACGGTGCTGCGGTACCCGACAACGGACAGGCAGCCTTCCTCGGATTCCACCTCGCCTTCCAGGTTGGAGAGGACGGGGTTGATGAAAACGCGCGGGTCTTCCCTCTTTTCCGGGCCGCTGAGGTCCACGGTGATGAGGCGGATGCTCTCGGCCACCTGGGGCGCGGCCAGGCCGATGCCCTTGTCCGCGTACATGATCTCGATCATTTCCGCGGCCAGATTGCGGATTTCATCCGTGATTTCCACGACGGATTCGGCCTTCTGAGCCAGCACCGGGTGGGGATATGTGACAATGGTTCTCGACATGATTCTTACTCTTTGGGCTTTTCCCGCAGGCGCAGGCCCAGATCGCGCAATTGTGTGTTTTCGACCGCTGACGGGGCTTCGGTCATGAGGCAGGTCGCCTTCTGGGTCTTGGGGAAGGCGATGACGTCGCGGATGGACTTGGCTCCGGTCAGGAGCATGATCAACCGGTCCAGACCAAAGGCGATGCCGCCGTGGGGCGGAGCGCCGAAGACCAGGGCGTCGAGCAGAAAACCGAATTTGGCCTGCGCTTCTTCCTCGTTTATTCCCAGGGCGGAGAACATCTGCTGCTGGGTCTCGGGATTGTGGATGCGGATGGATCCTCCACCGACTTCGGTGCCGTTCAGGACGAGGTCATAGGCGCGGGCAACGGCCTGGCCGGGATTCGTCGCCAGGGCCGCCATGTCCTTGGGCGCGGTGAAGGGGTGGTGCATGGCCATCCAGCGCTTGGCTTCTGGGTCCCATTCCAGCAGCGGAAAGTCCGTGACCCACAGGGGCGCGAACTCGCCTTCGGGGATGAGGCCGAAGCGCTCGCCGAGCTTGAGACGCAGGTTGCCCAGCGCGCTGTTGACCATGTCCGGTGCGCCGGCCTGGAAAAAGACAATGTCGCCGGGCACAAGACCCAGCGCTTCGGTCAAGCCGGCGCGTTCGGCATCGCTCAGGAACTTGGCGATGGGCGACTGCCAGCCGTCTTCCTTGATCTTGATCCAGGCCAGGCCCTGGGCGCCGTAAATTTTGACGAACTCGGTGTAGTCGTCGATCTCCTTGCGCGACAGTTCTGAGCCGCCGCTTACGGGCAGGGCCTTGATCAGGGCGGCCGTGGCAAAGAGCTTGAATTCCGAGCCGCGCACGATTTCCGTCACATCGGTGAGTTTGAGGCCAAAGCGGATGTCCGGCTTGTCCACGCCGTATTCGGCCATGGCCTGTTCGTACTTCATGCGCGGGATGGGCAGGGCGAGCTCTCGGCCCATGGCTTCGCGCATGACCCTGGCGATCATCCCCTCGGCCATGTCCATGACCTGCTGCTCATCCACGAAGGACATCTCGATGTCGATCTGGGTGAACTCGGGCTGGCGGTCGGCGCGCAGATCCTCGTCGCGGAAGCATTTGACGATCTGGAAATAACGGTCCATCCCGCCGCACATGAGCAGCTGCTTGAAGAGCTGGGGCGACTGGGGCAGGGCGTAGAACTGGCCCTGATTGACGCGGCTGGGGACCAGAAAGTCGCGTGCTCCCTCGGGGGTGGACTTGGTCAGGACCGGGGTCTCGATCTCCAGGAACCCGAGCTCGTCCAGGTAGCGGCGCACGGACTGGGACACGCGGCTGCGCAGGATGAGATTGTCGGCCATGGCCTTGCGGCGCAGGTCCAGGAAGCGGTACTTGAGACGCAGGTTTTCGGACACGTCGACCCGGTCCTCGATGGGGAAGGGCGGTGTCTTGGCCGTGTTCAGGAGCTTGAACTCCGTGACATAGACCTCGATGGCGCCCGTGGCCAGCTTGGTGTTGATCATGTCGTCGGGGCGAGGGCGCACGACGCCCTTGATGGCCAGCACGAATTCGGTGCGCAGGACGTGGGCGAGGGCGTGGGCCTCGGGCGCGACTTCAGGCGAGAAGACGACCTGGGTCAGCCCGTAGCGGTCACGCAGGTCGATGAAGATGAGCCCGCCGTGGTCGCGGCGATACTGCACCCAGCCCATGAGGCAGGCTTCCTGCCCCAGCTGTTCCGTTCCAAGGCCCGCGCAGGTGTGTGTTCTGCGCCATCCGCCAAGGACGTCCATCCCGAGTTCCGTGTTTTTGTCATCCATATATAATCCTCGCTGGTACGATAAGCTGCAAATTTGGGGTGTAAAGGGCTTAGGGCTTGCGAAAGCCCAGGGCCTGCTCCAGATCGTCCTGGCCGATGTTCTTCTGCACGCCCGTGGCCATGTCCTTGACCATGATCTGGCCTTTCTCCATTTCGTCCTGGCCCAGGACCAGACAGGTCTTGACGTGCAGCTTGTTGGCCTGGCGCATCTGGCTCTTGATGCTTCTGGCCTCGAAGGACACCTCGCCTGCGAAGCCCCGCTCGCGCAGGCGCTGGGCCAGGAGCAGGGCGGTATTCAGGGCGCGGGAATCAAGCACGGCCAGATAGAAGTCCGGAGCCGGGATATGGGCTTCGCCGTAAAGGAGGGCGAGGCGTTCCATGCCGCAGGCAAAGCCGATGCCCGGCAAATCCGGTCCGCCGAGCTGTTTGATCAGCCCGTCGTATCGGCCGCCTCCGGCCACGGCGGCCTGAGCCCCGATCTCTCCGGAGACCACTTCAAAGGTGGTGCGCTGGTAGTAGTCCAGTCCGCGCACCAAGCGGTCGTTGAGGCGATAGGGCAGCTTCGCGCTGTCCAGGATTTCGCGGACCTGCGAAAAATGTTCGGCGCATCCGGAGCACAGGGCCTCGGTGATGCTCGGTGCATTTTCGACCAGGGCCTTGCAGGCCGGGACTTTGCAATCCAGCACGCGCAGCGGGTTGGTGCCGGCGCGGCGGGTGCAGTCCTCGCACAGCTGGGTCTGGTCGATGGTGGCCAAAAAGTCGCGCAGGCGCTGGTGGAAGACCGGCCGGCATTCGGGGCAGCCCAGGGAGTTGAGTTCCAGGGCGAGATTTTTGAGGCCCAGCTTGCTCAGAAAGGTCCAGAGCATGAGCACGACCTCTGCGTCGGCCTGGGGCGCGTCGGTGCCCAGCACTTCCACATCCAGCTGGTGAAACTGGCGCAAGCGGCCTTTTTGCGGGCGCTCGTAACGAAACATGGGGCCGCAGGCAAAGAGCTTGGTCGATCCGTCCCCGGAGTACTGGCCGGACTCGATGAAGGCCCGCAGCACTCCGGCCGTGGCTTCAGGGCGCATGGTCAGGGAGCGGCCCTTGCGATCGGCAAAGGTGTACATCTCCTTTTGCACCACGTCCGTTTCTTCTCCGATGGAGCGGGCAAAGAGCTCGGTCTTTTCCAGGATGGGTACACGCACTTCCTGGCAGCCATAGGTGGCAAAAACCTGGCGGGCCAAGTTTTCCATCAGCGTGTGGATCGTGCTCTCCGGGCTGAAGAGGTCAGAAAAGCCTTTAATTTTCTGAATTTTAGACATAGAAAATAAATGTCCTTGAAGAATTTGGGATGGGGAATGCGCGCTTTCGGCCAGGCGTTTTGCGGCATGGCGGGACTTAAGGACGGCGCGCATAGGAAAATTGAATTGGGTAGTTGATGAACGAAGGATTGTCAAAGACGGAGGATCAATGTTCAAGGCCGTATCAGTGGTGGGTTTCAAGAAATCGGGGAAAACAACTCTTGTGCTCGAACTCGCCAAGGAATTGACCGCGCGCGGAAGGAAAGTGGCGGCAGTCAAATTCACGCATCATGGGCTGGACCTGGATGGAACGGATACCTCCAGATTTGCGCAGGAATGCGTCAGCGTGGCCGGCATCGGACCCAAAACCACGACTCTGCTTTGGAATACGGCCCGGCAACTGCAGGACATATTTCCACTGCTGGGCGCGGATATCGTGCTGGTCGAAGGCGGCAAGTCCCTGACCTGGCTGCCCAGGATCACCGTCCTCGGCTCCGGCGAAGACGAGTCGATGCTTGGCAACGGTCTGGCCCTCGCTTCCTGGGGAAAAGGAGATTTGCCGGGGGTGGGCAAGGCGGCCTCGGTTGCCGAACTGGCTACATTGGCCGAGAATCGGGCTTTTGCCCTGCCCGGGCTTGATTGCGGGGCCTGCGGCCGGGATTCATGCCTTGATCTGGCCCGGGAGATCGTGGCCGGCACGGCGGACGTGCACGCCTGCACGTCCATGCGGGCCAAACTCTGCGTGCGGGTCGGCGGCCAGCGACTGGCCCTCAATCCTTTTATCGACCGATTGGTCACGGGCACCATTCGAGGACTTCTGACCGAACTCAAAGGCAATGTGCCGGGCCAGAAGATCGAAATCATCCTGGAATGAAGCCGTCCGGGCTTTTTGCCGTCCGCGAGGCGCAAATATATTGACTCCGGGGGACTGCTTCGAAACAATATGGTCTTTGCCGGGTCAAAGTTTTTCATTTATCCATGTGCCTGTGGGAGGGGACAATCATGCGTGTTCGCGTCAAATGCTTTGCCACCCTTGGCGACCACACCCCGCCGGAAGGTGTTCTCGAACTGGCGGACGGCTCCGCGGTGAGGGCCATGCTGCCGCTTCTTCAGCTTGAGGAGGCGGATATCAAGCTTGTTTTCGTCAACAGCAAGAACAGCGACTTGGAGGCCGTTCTGGCTGATGGGGACCAGGTGGGGATCTTTCCGGCAGTGGGTGGCGGATGAAGGGTGATTTTCGCGCGGTTCTGGATACCCTGGCCGTTGAGGACAGCCAGCGCAGGGTGCGGACCATCGGCCTCCGCGAGTTGCGGACATTTTGCCGGGACATGGGCCTGACCCTG
>CAXNFJ010000197.1:0-4913 GCA_964201165.1 Desulfomicrobium sp. | reverse complement strand
GACGTGGTCTGCTCCCGCCTGGGGCATCTGACCAAGGAGGAATTCTGGGTCATCCTGGTCGACAACCAGAACCGGCTCATCCGTTTTGAACGCGTCTTTCAAGGCACCGTGGACCAAACCGCGGCCTACCCTCGCGAAATTCTCGAATTGGCCCTGCGTCATCACGCCAGCGGACTCATTCTGGTCCACAACCATCCCGGCGGCGACCCCACTCCCTCCACGCAGGACCGGGCATTGACCGAGACCATCTCCCGCCTGGCCGCGGACCTCGGCCTGCGACTCCTTGACCATCTGATCGTAACCGCTGATACCTATTCCAGCTTCCGCGCCCTGGGCGTTCTCTGATTTTTCACTCCCAAATGGGAGAAATCCATTTTTTTTCCTTGCCTGAGGCACATTTGTCCTTATAATTGACTAAATTTGCGGTTCGCGGCTTGAAATCCTGCGAATACACCACCACGAGGAGACCTCCATGAGCGACGAAAAAACTTTTTCCCCGGAAGATGAAGAAGTTCAGGGTGAAAATTCAGATACAGCCAGTGCCGAAAGCACACACCAGGAAGCGGAAATCCCGACCACGATGCCTCTTTTGGCGGTGCGCGACATTGTCGTTTTCAATTACATGATCCTGCCCCTCTTCGTGGGACGGGACAAAAGCGTGCAGGCCGTGGACGCGGCCCTGAACGGCAGTCGCTATATTTTCATCAGCACCCAGAAGGACGAAGCCGTCGATGATCCCGCTCCAGAGGATCTTTACCAGACGGGCACTGTGGCCATGATCATGCGCATGCTCAAAATGCCCGACGGCCGCCTGAAGGTGCTGGTGCAAGGCCTGACCCGCGCCAGAATCCTGAACTTTGAGCAGCGCGATCCCTTCGACATGGTCAAGATAGAAACCATCGACGAATTGATCGTTGAAAATCCGGGCCCCGAAGAAGAGGCGCTGCTGCGTTCGGTCAAGGAACAGAGTGAAAAAATCCTGACCCTGCGCGGCATCGACGCGGCCGAGATCATGAACGTCCTGAACGCGGTGAACGAACATGGCCGTCTGGCCGATCTTGTCGCGTCCAATCTGCGCATGAAGTCCTCCGAGGCCCAGCGCATCCTCGAAAGCCATGATCCCATCGAACGCCTGAACCTGGTCAATTCCCAACTGGTCAAGGAAGTGGAAGTGGCCTCCATGCAGGCCAAGATCCAGAGCATGGCCAAAGAAGGGATGGACAAGGCCCAGCGCGAATATTTCCTGCGCGAACAGCTTAAGGCCATTCGACGTGAACTGGGCGACAAGGGGAGCGAAGGCGAGGAGATGGAGGAGATCAGGAAAACCCTGAACGCCCTCGGTCTGCCCAAAAAAGTCAAGAAGGAGGCGGACAAGCAGCTGTCCCGGCTCGAGTCCATGCATCCCGACAGCTCCGAGGCGACCATCCTGCGCACCTATATCGACTGGCTCATGGACCTGCCCTGGAAGAAGACCTCCAAGGACCGCCTTGACATTAAGGAAGCGGCCAAGATTCTGCATGATGATCACTACAACCTGGAAAAGGTCAAGGAACGCATTCTCGAATACTTGAGCGTGCGCAAACTGAACCCGACCATGAAAGGCCCCATCCTTTGCTTCGTGGGCCCTCCGGGTGTCGGCAAGACGTCGCTGGGCAAATCCATCGCCCGTTCCCTGGGTCGCAAATTCGTACGCATGTCCCTGGGCGGAATGCGCGACGAGGCCGAGATCCGTGGGCATCGCCGGACCTACATCGGAGCCATGCCCGGCCGCATCATCCAGTCCATGAAGGATGCCGGGACGATCAACCCGGTCATCATGCTCGACGAGATCGACAAGCTCGGCAACGATTTCCGTGGGGATCCGTCCTCGGCGCTCCTTGAAGTGCTTGATCCGGAACAGAACAATTCCTTTACGGATCACTACCTGAACGTGCCCTACGATCTGTCCAAGGTCATGTTCATCTGTACGGCCAACATGCTGGACACCATCCCGTCGGCCCTTCTGGACCGCATGGAAGTGATCCGCATTCCGGGCTACACGGAGCAGGAAAAGACCATCATCGCCCGCCGCTACCTGCTGACCCGGCAGATCAAGGAAAATGGGCTCACGGAAGAAACACTGATCATGTCCGACGCGGTTCTGGCCGAGATCATCCGCAACTACACGCGGGAGGCGGGTCTGCGCAACCTGGAACGCGAAATCGGCTCCATCTGCCGCAAATACGCCCGCAAAGTGGCCGAGGGCAAAAAAGGCCCGTTCCGGGTCACCAGCGCGGCCCTGATCAAACTGCTGGGACAGCCCAAATTCGTGGATGAGGAGCGGGAAAGCTCCATGCCTCCCGGTGTGGCGTTGGGCCTGGCCTGGACTCCGTACGGCGGCGAGATCCTGCACATCGAGTGCAGCCTCTTGCCGGGCAAGGGAAAACTCATTCTGACCGGAAAACTGGGCGAGGTGATGAAAGAAAGCGCCCAGGCGGCACTGAGCTACGCCCGCACCAAGAGCGCAAGCCTGAAGCTTGCAGATGACTTCTTCGACACGCACGACATCCACATCCACGTCCCGGCCGGCGCCACGCCCAAGGACGGCCCGTCAGCCGGCGTGACCCTGGTCATGGCCCTGCTTTCGGCCATCAGCAACGAGCCCGTGGCTTCGGACGTGGCAATGACCGGCGAGATCACCCTGCGCGGCCGGGTCATGCCTGTGGGCGGCATCAAGGAAAAGATCCTGGCGGCTGTCAGCCACGGGGTGAACAAAGTCGTCATCCCGGCCCGCAACGCCCACGATCTGGACGAAATCCCGAAAGAGTTGCGCAAACGGATCACGGTCAAGACCGTGGAAACCATCGACGAAATCTGGCCGGAGGTGCGCTCGGGCAAGGTCACCGAGTAGCCGCCTCACAGCAACGTACAAAGCCCCCGGCACACGCATCCGTGTTCCGGGGGCTTTTCTCATCATGAAGGTCGCCGGTTAAGCCCAGTCTCCCGCAAGCTCAAGCGATTTGGATGCAAAGACTCCCTCGGATCATGCCCCGGTGGCGGCGATGGGTTCCTCGCCCGGGGCTCCCTTGGGCAGTTCGACGGTGAACGTCGCCCCCATGCCCGGCTCCGACTCCACCCACATCCTCCCGCCATGTCCTCGGGTCACGATGAAATAGGACACTGAAAGGCCGAGCCCCGTGCCGACCCCCGGAGGCTTGGTGGTGAAGAAGGGTTCGAAGACGCGACGTTTCATATCGGACGACATGCCTGGCCCGTTGTCTTCAACCATGATGCGCACCCCCTGCCGCACATTGAGCAGCCTGATGACTATATGCGGAGAATGAGTGGGGGGATCCGCCACAGCCATGGCCTGGGCCGCGTTGCGCAACAGATTCAGGAGCACCTGCTCGATCTCGGTTTCCGTGCACTGAATCCCCTGCACATCGTCGGCGTAGTCCTTGATGATGCGGATGTGTTTAAAATCGTAGCTTCTCTTCAGGTCGTAATCGTTTTTGGCCAGCGCCACGGCCCTGTCCACGATACCGGGGAGATCGCAGACAGCACGCCTGGACTCGCTGCGGCGGCTGAAATCGAGCATATGCCGGATGATGTTCGCCGCCCGCAAGGCCGCGGCCTGCATGTCCTGCACAAAGGGCAGAATTTTGCGGGCCTGCATGTATTTTTCGAGCAGGGCCATATCCAGGCCGATGCTCTCGGCGACCTCGATATTCTTCCGAAAATCCGGCCTGGTGCGCTGTACCAGATTTTGCGCCGTCTGCACGATGATCCCCAAGGGGTTGTTGATCTCGTGGGCAATGCCGGCCGCGATGCCGCCCACGGAGATCATCTTCTCGCTCTGGATCATCATGTCCTGCATGCGTTTGAACTCCGTCAAATCCCGCATCACGGCCAGAACAAACCGCTCCTGCCCGATGGTGATGAACTGACAGGAAACAGTGCATTCAATCTCGGAGCCGTCCTTGCGACGGATTCCGATCTCGATGTTGTTGGCCTGTCCGGTCGTCTTCAATCGTTCGACCATCCGATCGCGACTGGCCGGGTTTACAAACAGATTCAGTTCCAGAGAATTTCTGCCGATGAGTTCTTCCGGAGCATACCCGGACAACCGGGCGTAGGCCTCGTTCACGTCCACGAGAAGTCCGCTGTCCGGCTCTGAAAGCGAGATGGCGTCGGGAGACAGTTTGAAGAGCCGTGAAAATTTCTCTTCGGATTGACGCAGAGCTTCCTCCGCGTGTTTGCGCTCGGTGATATCCCGAAAAATCCCCTCCACTCCAAGAACCCGGCCCTGATCATCTCCGTACAAACCGCTTGATGTGGCCACGAGCACCGGACTGCCGTCCCTGCGCTTCAAGACCACCTCGAAATCCGTCACCTTGCCTTGCGCCTGGATGCGCGCCAAGAAATCCGTGCGCCCAGCGGGCTCGAACCAGAAGTCCGCGTTGGGTCGTCCCACCATGTCGTCGATGGAGTCGTACCCAAGCAGGCGGGCACCCGAAGGGCTCAGCATGACCAGCAAGCCGTCAGCGTCGGTGCGGTAGAAGACGTCCTGGATGTTGTCGACGACCGAGCGGTACAGGGCCTCGCTTTTGCGCAATGATTCTTCGGCCTGCTTGCGTTCGGTGGAGTCGATAAGGAGGGAGAGCAGGACCTCCTGCCCCTCCAAACTGATAATTTCCGCCGACCATAACGCCGAACGCAACTGGCCGGTCCTCGTCACAAACTCGATCGCGAAATCCTTGAAGTGCCCCTGCTCGGACAGGATCGCGAGGCCACGGTCCCGGACCTCAGGGTCGGCCCATATGCCGACCTCCTTGGAGGTCCGGCCGATCTGCTCTTCCTTGGAGTAGCCAAGCATCTCGACCCAGCGCTCGTTCACATCCATGAAGCGGCCGCTGGCAATGTCCGAAATGACC
>CAXNFJ010000196.1:0-4980 GCA_964201165.1 Desulfomicrobium sp. | reverse complement strand
CGACCCGTGTGACAGGCTGCTCCACCAATCTGCTCCACATTCACCAGCACCGTGTCCCGGTCGCAGTCCAGGCGAATGGACAGCACCTTCTGCACGTGACCGGACGTGCCGCCCTTGTGCCACAAGGATTTGCGGCTGCGGCTATAATAATGGACCTCGCCGGTGCGCAGGGTCTCGTTCCAGGCTTCTTCGTTCATGTAGGCGAGCATGAGCACCTCGCCACTCGCACCGTCCTGGGCGATGACCGGGATCAGGCCACCGCATTTCTCAAAATCAGGCTGTTCCATTGCTCCGTCCTTCTCCGCTCGATGTCACATTCGTACGATTCTGCGCCTCGGTCTTGAGCTGACCGCAGGCAGCCGCGATATCCTGCCCCTTGCTCTTGCGCAAGGTCACGGTGAACCCCTTCTTGCGCAGAAGCTCCTCGAAGGCCAGCACATCCTCGGGCGCGGGCGCGGCGTATGCGATGCCCGGGCCGGGATTGTAGGCGATGAGATTGATCTTGCATTTGAGGTGCGAAAGCAGGCGCACCAGCTGCCGGGCATGCTGGAGGCTGTCGTTCACGCCCTTGATCAAAATGTATTCGATGGTCACCCGTTCCCGGGCTCTGAGCTCCAGCCCCTGCAGGGTCGTGATCAATTCATCGATGGGCCAGCGCGCGGCTCCCGGCATGAGGCTCGCCCGAATTTCCTGGGTCGGGGCATGCAGGGAAATGGCCGGCAGGGCCAAGCCTTCGGCTCCGAAAACGTCCAACTTGCCCTTGATGGCGCAGGTGGAGAGGGTGATGCGGCGCCGCGAAAATTCCAGCCCCTCGGCATGGGACAGGATGTCCAGGCTTTTCTTGACCTCGTCCCAGTTCAGCAGGGGCTCGCCCATGCCCATGTAGACAAGGTTTTTCACGTCCTGGGCCAAACCCTGGGCCCGGAGGTATTCCCTGGCCACCAGCACCTGAGCCGCAATCTCGCCGCCCGTCATGTTCCGCGTAAAGCCCATGAGTCCGGTGCTGCAGAAGGTGCAGCCCATGGGGCAGCCTATCTGGCACGACAGGCACTGGGTGTAGCGGTCCTTGTCCGGGATGAGCACCGTCTCGACCAATTCCCCGTCGACAAGGCGCAACAGGAGCTTAACCGTGCCGTCACCGCTCGTCTGGACCTCATGCACTTCGGGCCACGCCAGGGCCCATTCCCGAATGAGCTGTTCCCTGAAATCCCTGGCAATGTTGGTCATGTCCGAGAAATTCCGCACCCCTCTGCGCCACAGCCATTGCCACAGCTGTCGGGCCCGGAAGGCCTGGTGCCCCATGGCCAGTACGGCGGACTCAAGTTCCGGATAGGTCAGTTCAAGGATGCTCTGCATGGGACTCGTCCTCAATCGCAAAGGCACAAAAAGCGCTGGGACGGCGCTCCTCGTGCCTTCGACAAAAAAATCATCATAAAAGCAATTTATTACAGTTGCTCTTTGGCCTTGTATGCCGCCACAAAACGCTCGGCCTCTTCCATCGTGTTAACGTCACCGGAGATCTGGGCCTGGAGCAGATTGTCGCGAATCAATCCCACGGCCGGACCAGGTTTGATACCGGCGATATCCATGATCTGCTTGCCGTTCAGGAGGGGCTCCAGAAGCTCCTCGCGGATGTCCGCCCGCTCGAGCATTTTCATGTTGTGATTGAATTCAGTGTAGGCTGCGTTTCTGGCCTTGATATCAGCCCGGGCCATTTCGATCAGGCGCGGATAGTCGTCCAGGGCCTTGAAGCGGCGGATGCCTTTGTCCGTCAGCATGAAGTGGAAGCGCATGTGGTTGCGGACCAGATTCACGATCATGTCCACTTCCTCGGTGTTGAGGCGCAGGCGTTTTAAAATCTTGCGCGTGACCTTGGCCCCGATGCGGTGATGCTGATAAAATGTTGTCCGCCCGTCATAAAGTTCGCCCGCGTACAGCTTGCCGCAATCATGGAACAAACAGGACAGAGTGCCGTACCAGTCATAGGGCAGTTCCTCGGGGTAGTGCCGCATGACCTGCAGCGTATGACTCCAGATGGATTGAGGCCCCGTCTCCTCGTCGAAGATCTGGAAGATCCTGCTCAAGGCCGCAAGTTCGGGCAACAGGCCATGCAGGATCATCGAATCGAAAAGCAGCTCGGCGAAACGCCACATGTTCTCGGCCTCGATCTTGCGCCACTCGTCCATGATGTCCGCGACGGAAACATAGTCAAGCACCCGCCGCGAGGCCCGAATAATGGACATCCAGGAATTTTCCTCGATGGGCAGATGATAGTTGGCCGAAAATCGCAAGGCGCGAATGGCGCGCAGATAGTCATGTTTCAGGGTTTCGTCGGGAATGCCCTCAAACTTGATCTGTCCGCCGGCGATGTTTTCGAATCCGTCATACACGTCATGGGAACGGGGAATGTACGGACAGGCCATGCTCATGGGAAAGCTCTCGTCCTTCTCAAGCTTTTTGAGCATATGGCCCGTGACCTGCGCCACGCAGGCCTCGGGATGGGATGCGTCGGCCATGTCCGCAGGATGGAAAAGGAAGGTCGCCCCGCCTTGATTCATCCTGGCCATGATATCCCCGCCACCAGCGGCGACCTCGGGAAAAAGATTTTTGAGGCCGGCAAGATCGATATCGGTGCAGATCTCCACCTCGGCTTCCTTGGACGTGCCAAGAATCTTGCGCTGCAAAGCGGCGTTGATGACATAGGCATCATAGCCGTTGCGCATGATGGTTTTACAGATGGAGGCGGCTTCTTTTATCGGCTGAGGCATCAAAGTCTCCTTGGAATGATCGTGTTCGGAAAAGGTCTGTGAGCGGCTACCGGATACGGTTCAAATATCTTCATCTTTTTCACCTGACTTGGTCAAGCGGTAGCGAAACTGCCGAAAATTGAGGCCGACCATCTCCGCGGCCCGTCCCTTGTGGCCTCCGCATCGGCGCAGTGCTTCGGAAATGACCTTGTGCTCGTGCACGGCCAGATAGTCGTCCAGAGTCATCTGGCCGGACAGCACCTTCTGGATTCCGCCTTCCTGGTCCGCGGGCGTGATCTTCTCGTAGATGACCAGGGAATCCGGGGTGACTGTGTCGCCGGGTTCCAGGGCCACGGCCCGCTCGACGATGTTTTCCAGCTCGCGCACGTTGCCCGGATACCCATACGACAGGAGCTTCTTACGGGCTTCGGCCGTAAAGCCCCGCAGCTGGCGCTTCTGTGCGTGGCAGGCCTTTTCCAGAAAATGATCGGCCAAGGTGAGCACATCGTCCCCGCGCTCGCGCAGGGGGGGAAGGTGGACCTTGACCCCGCTCAGACGGTAGTAAAGATCTTCGCGAAAATCGCCGTCGGCCACACTTTGCTCGACGTTGCGGTTCGTGGCCGCAATGATGCGCACATCCGAACGGAGCTCCTCGGTCCCGCCCAAGGGGATGAAGCAGCGCTCCTGCACATAGCGCAGCAGCTTGACCTGGGTGGAGTGGGCGAGTTCACCCACTTCGTCCAGAAACAGGGTGCCGCCCTCGGCCATCTCCAGGAGCCCCTTTTTTGCCCGGTCCGCACTGGTGAACGCCCCCTTGCGAAAACCGAACAATTCGCTCTCGACCAGATTGTCCGGCAGGCCGCCGCAATTGATGGCCAGGAAGGGATGGCTGGCGCGGGCGCTTTCGTTGTGGATGCAGCGGACGAAAAGTTCCTTGCCCGTGCCCGACTCGCCGGTCAGGAGTACATTGATAGTGGTCGGCGCGATGCGCCGAACCAGATCAAAGACGGCCTGCATCTGCCTGCTCCGACCGATAATCTCGCCGTACTGCTTGCGGATCTGCCCTTTCAGCCAGTCGTTTTCTTCCTTGAGCCGGGCCGTCTCCAGGGTCCGCTCCACGGTGTAGAGCAGATCATCGAGCTCGAAAGGCTTGGAAATGTAGTCCTTGGCTCCGTGCTTCATGGCCGTGATGGCGCTCTTGGCATCGGCATAGGCCGTGACCATGAGCACCGGGACCTCCGCCCAAGTCTCGCGGATACGGACCAGGAGATCCACACCGCTCTCCTGCCCCAGGCGCAGGTCGAGCAGGATGAGGGCGATGGACTCCCTGTGCAGCACGGCCAGGGCCGAGGCCGAGTCGGGCGCGGTCCAGACCGCATGTCCCTTCTTGAGCAGGGCGATCTCCAGCACCTCGCGCAGGCTGAGGTCGTCATCGACTATGAGTATGTTGGCCATGTCCTTCCTGTGCGCAAATTCCCCCGTAAAGGAATTCAGCTATCCCAATTCCGGCCTGCCCTCAAGGACGACCCGGGCCTGTCTGCTCCAGCCTGGAAAAAACGCATTCGCCGCCAAGATAATGAGCCATGACCCGGCCCGGAATTTCCTTGTCCAGACAGGGAGTGTTCTTGCCCTTGGACAGCAGGGCCTCGGTCGTGGCCACCCAGGCCAGATCCGGATCAAAGAGCACGAAATCCGCCGGGTCTCCGGGCTGCATGCGGTTTGCGGGCAGGTCGAAAATCGAGGCCGTTTTCCAGCACCACAGCCGACTGATGTCCGCAAAGTCGAGCTCCCCGCTGCGCACCAGCTCATAGGTCAGGGACAGGGCCGTATCGAGGCCCGAGATGCCATTCGGGGCATCAGCGAAGGTCACTTCCTTTTCATGCGCGGCATGTGGGGCGTGATCCGTGACCAGAATGTCGATGACCCCGGTGCGCACGGCCTGACGCAAAGCCAGCACGTCGTCGCGGGTGCGCAGGGGCGGATTGACCCGCACGCTGGTGTCGTAGCCTTCCACGCGGGACTCGTCCCAGAGCAGATAGTGCGGACAGGTCTCCGCCGTGACGGGCACGCCGCGCTCCTTGGCCTTGGCAATGAGCTCCACCGATTCCCGGCAGCTGATGTGCGCCAGATGGATGGGCAAATGCAGATAGGAGGCGAGCAGGATGTCCCGGGCGACCTGCATGGCCTCGGACACGGTCGGGATGCCCTTGAGGCCCAGACGGCTTGAGACCTC
>CAXNFJ010000195.1:0-4985 GCA_964201165.1 Desulfomicrobium sp. | reverse complement strand
CGTCCCATGAAGGACGGAGTCATCGCCGACTTTGAAGTGACCGAAGCCATGCTCCGGCATTTCATTTCCAAGGTTCATAACAGCCGTCGACTGGTCCGTCCGCGCATCGTCATTTGCGTGCCCACCGGGATCACCCAGGTGGAAAAGCGGGCCGTGCGCGAATCCGCGCAGAGCGCCGGTGCCCGGGAAGTCTTTTTGATCGAGGAACCGATGGCCGCTGCCATTGGCGCGGATCTGCCCATCACCGAGCCGACCTCCAACATGGTCGTGGATATCGGCGGGGGAACCACCGAGGTCGCGGTCATTTCCCTGGCGGGTATCGTCTATTCCAAGTCCGTGCGCATCGGCGGCGACAAGATGGACGAGGCCATTCTCCAGCATGTGAAGCGCAAATACAACATGCTCATCGGCGAGAGTTCCGCCGAGGATATCAAAATGACCATCGGCTCCGCCTATCCGCTGGATCCGGAATTGGTCATGGACGTCAAGGGCCGGGATCTTGTTTCCGGCATTCCGCAGAATATAAGCATCACCTCCGAGGAAGTCCGCAAGGCCATCTCCGAGCCTGTGGATTCCATCGTGCAGGCCGTGCGCATCGCCCTGGAGCAGACCCCGCCGGAACTGGCGGCGGATATTGTCGACCGGGGCATCGTGCTCACTGGCGGCGGCGCGCTTTTGAAGGGTCTAGACAGCTTGCTGCGCGAGGAGACCTCTCTGCCCATCACCGTGGTCGATGATCCTTTGTCCACCGTGGCATTGGGTTCGGGCAAGGTCTTGGACAACCTGGATGTCCTGCGCGAGGTAACCATCGAGTAGAGTGATGTCCCCTCGCGTCAAATATCTGGTCCTCTTTTTTTTTCTTCCCCTTTTTATCTACTTTTCCATGTACACATGGAATTGGAAAACGGGGTATCTGGATCGGTTGGCCACGGCTACGGGGCTGGAACTGGCCGGGTGGGTTCTGGCTCCGGGACGTTGGTTGCAAAACAATGTCGATGAGTTCTGGTCCCGCTATGTGTACCTGGTCGGAGTGCGGCAAGAAAACGAAGACTTGGCTCTGCGAGTCAGGGAATTGGAACTGGAACTCGTCCGCATCTCCGAAAAGGCGAAGTCGGCCGATCGCCTGACTTCGTTGCTGCGCTTCAGCCCGGAGGCGTCATGGGAGAAACGGGGGGGGAGGGTCATCGGTCAAAAACTCGGCCCCAATGCCATCCTCGAAACCATGCTCATCGACGTGGGATCGATGCATGGGGTCCGGCCCAATGACGCGGTCATCTCCACCAAGGGCGTGGTCGGTCGCATCGCCAAGCCCGGACTCCATTTTTCATCCGTCCTCCTGCTCTCCGATGCGTCCAGCCGGATTCCCGTCATCACCAGTGAAGGTCGTGTTCCCGCGATTGTTCAGGGTCAAGGGGCCGGAGCCTTCCTTGAAGTCAAATTCATTCCTCGCAATGATCCCGTCAGCCCTGGAGAGATTCTGCTCAGTTCCGGCCAAGGGGGCGTTTTTCCAAAGGGAATTCCCGTGGCCCGGGTGGTGGAGGTGACTCCTGCCGATGTCTCCCTCTTTCAAAAAGTTTATGCGGAACCCCTCCTGGCACTGCGCTATTACGAGGAATTGTTGGTACTCAGCCGCACGGACGGCTTCGATGCCGGGCAGCCGGTCATGATTCCTCCCGAGACCAACGCGTCATCCTCCAACGCTTCCGCCGGCAACGGCACCTCGCTCGTCGTGAACGCCTCGGTCCCGACCACCCCAAACGCGGCGTCCTCCAATGCAACCCGCCATCCGGTGCGCAAGAAACCGTGAGACTTTCATCCGCGCAGTTCGAAAGCACACGAAAGGGTAAGATCCCCGCGTTTGTGTGGTGGACGGATTACCTCATTGTCAGCCTTTGGGCACAGGAATTGTCGGGGGGGCTTGATTTCCTTTCACCGGGCCTGCTCATTTGCATGCAATCCGGTCAATGGTGGACAGCGGCCTGGATGACAGTGCTGTGGGTGCTCGTGCAGGAGGGGGTTGGAAATCTGGTCTTTGGCGTGGTCATTCTTTTTTATGCGGGCATGTATGCGTTTTTCCTGCTGTCACGATGGCTCCTTGAGCCTGAAAATCCCCTTTTCATCCTGCTTTTTTCATTTTTGCTGGCTGTTTGGTCCTGGATCGTGCTGAGCGGAGCCGTAACCTTTCAGGAGCTGCCTGCGAAGATGTACTCGCCCTGGCCGCGGATTGCCCAGCAGTGGGCCGCATACGTGATTTTTTGGGGTGCCGCGCTGCTCATATATCGGCGGGGGGGCAGACATGGGCGAGTTTGATTCTCCGGAACGACCTCAGATTTTTTCAGGCCCTACGTTGCTGCTCGTGCTTGTGGTTTGTCTTTTTTGCACCTTCGGTATTCGTCTGTGGTATCTGCAAATCTACAAGAGCGAATTTTACAAGAGTCGCGCCCAAGAAAACAGGACTCGCCAAAGTACCATGTTTTCTCCGCGCGGGGTTATTCACGACCGGACCGGCGCACTGCTGGCGGAGAACACCCCCGCCTATGCCTTGGCCCTGGTTCGCGAAGACTGTCCGGACATACCGGGAACATTGGATCAGATCAGCCGCTGGACAGGCCAGCCTCGGGACGAGTTGCAAAAGGCTTTTGAAATTGGCCGCAAGCGGGTCAAGCATTTTGATGAACAAGTCATTGTGCCCAATATCCCTTTTGAACTGGTCGCCCTGGTCGAGGCTCACCGGCAGGATTGGCCGGGGCTTACCATCGCCGTGCGTCCCAAGCGTTCTTATACGTATGGCTCTACCCTGGCGCATGTTCTGGGTTACGTGGCCAGGGCCAATGAAGAGGAATTGAATAATGATCCCGACCTGCAGCTTGGCGACGATGTCGGCAAGCAGGGTGTTGAACTCATGCTGGAACGCATGTTGCGGGGAACAAAAGGGCTTGAGGAGTTCGAGGTCGACGCTTCCGGCCGGGTGCTGTCTTCGCGGATTGTCTCCCCGCCGGTCATGGGCAAGGATTTGACACTCAGCATATCTCTTCCTTTGCAAGAGGTGGCTACCAAGGCTTTGGAGGGGCGGGTCGGGTCGGTCGTGGCCATGGACGCCGACACGGGGGAGGTGCTGGCCCAGGTCAGTCTGCCCAGCTATGATCCCAATGAGTTTGTGGTCGGCATCAGCCATGGCAAATGGAAGGAGTTGCTGGATGATCCCTTGCATCCTCTGCAGAACCGGCCTGTGCAAAGCGCTTACCCGCCGGGTTCGGTTTTCAAGATGGTTGTGGGGGGGCTGGCACTGGAAAGCAAGACCGTGACACCGTCCACGACAGTGTTCTGTTCAGGCAAGTACACTCTCGGCCAGCGGGAATTCAGATGCTGGAACAAGGGTGGGCATGGCGTGACGGATTTCAAGAAGTCCCTGCGCGAATCCTGCGACGTATACTATTACCAAATCGGCGAACGGCTCGGCGTGAATGCGATCAGCGAATATGCGACCCGTTGCGGGTTTGGAGTCAAAACAGGCATTGAACTGCCTCACGAACGTTCCGGAAACATGCCGACGGCCGAATGGAAATTGAATCGTCTTGGAGAAAAATGGCAAGGCGGAGAAACCTTGAATTTTGCAATCGGCCAGGGGTATACTCTTGCCACTCCTCTGCAGGTGGCCAGATTTGTTGCTGCGCTGGTCAATGGCGGAAACATCTTGAGGCCCACCCTCCTGCTGACGGCAACTCCCGAAGTGGTGGGCGCGCTTCCCATGAGTGCCACCACCCGGAAACTCATTCTTGATGCCATGGTGGCCACTGTGGAGGAAGACCGCGGCACAGCCCGGATCCTCCGTCGTCCCGGCATTCGCATCGGCGGCAAGACCGGCACCGCGCAAGTTGTAAAATTGATGGACAAGTACGAAAAAAAGAAAACCCAGGAAATACCCTACAAATACAGGGATCACGCCTGGTTGGCCAGCTTCGCGGAAAAGGACGGGCGGCGATTTGTTGTCGTGGCCATGGTGGAGCATGGCGGGCATGGAGGGTCGGACGCGGGCCCCGTCGCAGGCGCCGTGCTGGATGCTCTTTTCGGTGTGCAAGCAGGAAGTTGATCAGGAAATCCCATGTTCGACAGAAGACTTATTTTTCATATTAATTGGGGCCTGTTGATCATGGTTGCGATCCTTTTTTTGATCGGGGTCATGAATCTCTATTCGGCCAGCACCCTGCGCGTAGCCTCCGGGTTTGAACTGGATTCCTACTTCAACAAACAGTTGCTATGGTGCGGGGCGGGTCTCTTCGTCATGACGGCCCTTGTCCTGATCGATTATCGACACCTGAAGTCTGTTTCATGGCCTTTCTTTTTTCTCTGTTTGATTCTCCTGCTTGCCGTCAGCGTCGCCGGAAAAACAATTTACGGCGCAAAGCGTTGGCTCGACCTTGGGTTATTCAACTTGCAGCCGACGGAGTTGACAAAGATCGCGGTGCTCATCCTGGGTGCCCGCCTGATGGCCCGCATGGAGGGGCGGCTGGGTTGGATCAACCTGGGCAAGGCGCTGCTGGTCGGCCTGGTGCCGGCAGCCCTGGTGGTCAAGCAGCCGGATCTTGGATCCGCCTTGAACATCATGCTCCTTCTCGGGGGTATGATCCTGTTCAAGGGTATCACTCCGTCCGTTTTCAGGGTTCTTGTCATCGTCGTGCCCAGTGTTCTGCCCTTTGGGTGGTTTTTTCTGCATGATTACCAGAAGCAAAGAATACTGACCTTTCTCGACCCTGGAAGCGATCCTTTGGGGGCGGGCTATCATATCATCCAATCCCAGATTGCGATCGGCTCGGGCGGATTCTGGGGCAAGGGCTTTCTGGAGGGACCGCAGAGTCAACTTCGATTTCTGCCGGAAAAACATACGGACTTTGCATTTGCCGTTTTTGGTGAGGAATGGGGCTTTTGCGGCACTATGATTTTGCTTACTCTTTTCTGCTCTTTTCTATATCAGATTTATATCATCT
>CAXNFJ010000194.1:0-4986 GCA_964201165.1 Desulfomicrobium sp. | reverse complement strand
CCCGGGCAAGAGCTTCCCCAAGGGTTTCTCCCGCCTCGACCTTGCCACCCGGAAACTCCCAGAGCCCAGGACACGTCATGGCCGGGGAGCGCCTGGCCGCCAGAAACCGGTCCTGGCGCACGATGATCCCCGCCACCACGTCCATGGTTTCCGCCGTCACGCATCCCTCTGGGTTTCAAGTTCCTGCAGTTCCTTTTCCAGATACGCCAGATCCGACATCAGCTCTTCGGCACGATTCTGAAGAGCGGCAAAGCGCTGACCCAACTCGCGGGACAACGGAACATCCTCGTAGGTAACCAGGTCGGCCAGTTTCTGCTCCAGGGCGTCCTGTTCGCTCAGATTGGCTTCCAACTCCCCTTCCAGCTTTTCGTATTTCTTGCGCATGGGTTTAAGCTGCTGGTAAATCCGGTTGCGCATCTCGGCCTGCTCGCGTTTTTTTTGTTTTTGCTCCTGGCGAACCACCTTCGTCAGGTCGGGTTCACGTTCGGCCTTCGCTTCCCGTTCCTTTTTGCGGGCGTAATATTCGTCAAAACCGCACTGGTGCACTTCGATGCCGTGGGAATGCAGTTCCCATATTTCGCTTACGACCTCGCTCAGGAGGTAACGGTCATGGGCAACGACGAGCATGGTGCCCTTGTAGGCGCTCAGGGCGTCCATAAGGGCCTCGCGGCTCTCGATGTCGAGATGGTTGGTGGGCTCGTCCAGGATCAGGAAATTGGCCCGGCTCAGGAAAAGGGTGCTCAGCACCAGGCGGTTTTTTTCTCCTCCGCTCAACGCCTCGACCTTTTTATCCCAATAGCGCTCGCCGAGCATGAAGAGGCCCAGGGCGGACTTGAGCTGATTATCGGAAGCCGATGGCGCGGCCAGACGCCTGATCTCGGACATGACCGTGCAGGCCGGGCGCACGATGTCGGTCTGGTGCTGGCTGAAATACCCGGTCACGATGCTCGACCCCATGCTGATCCGGCCCCGCGTGGGCGCAAGCTGCCCGTTGATGAGCTTGATGAGGGTGGATTTGCCCTGCCCGTTGGGACCCACTAGGCCGATCTTCTGCCCCCGGTAGATATTGAAGGACAGATCCGAAAAAAGAGCCGCGTCCGGAAAGGAAAAAGACAGGTCCACGGCGGACATCACGGTCTGATTGCCCCGCTCCGGCTCGGGCCAGCTGAAGGACAGGGAACGGGACGGAGTTTCGGGCGCCAGGGACTCAAGCTCGCTTTGCAGCTTGCCTATCTGCCCCAGTCGGCTTTGGGCCTGCTTGGCCTTGGTGGCCTTGGCGCGGAAGCGGTCCACAAAGGCCTGCTTCTTGCCGATTTCCGTGCGCAGTTTTTCGGCCATGCGGCGGGCCTGCTCGCTGCGTTCGGCGTTCCATTCCAGGAATTGGGAAAAATTGCCGTCGCGCAGGACCGGTTTTTCCCCGCCCAGAAAAAGCACCTTGTTGGCCGCCCGGTCCAGAAAATAGCGGTCATGGGCCACGAAAACGAGGACCCCTTCAAAGTCCCGCACATAGGACTCAAGCCATTCCACCGCCTCCAGGTCGAGATGATTGGTCGGTTCGTCCAGGAAGAGGATGTCCGCGCCAGCCACCAGCACCCGGGCCAGCTTGGCCCGCTCGCGCCAGCCGCCGCTGAATTCCCCCACAAGACGGGAAAAGGCCGCGGGCGCAAAACCCAGGCCGGACAAGATGGCATGGGCCCTGTGCTCCGGATTGTATCCGAACTGGTGCTCCAGCTCTTCCTGCCGCTGGTGCAAGCGCACCAGCGCAGCCTCGTCGCCGAGCTCCAGGGCCGCGCGCCACTCCCGCCAAAATTCGGTCCATGACGGGAACACCTCCAGCACAAAATCCTGCAACGATTTCTCCAGATCGGCCGCGCCCAACTCCTGATGCACAAACCCGATCTGCGAACCCTTGGGGATGCTCACCTTGCCCGAGTCCGGAGACGTTTCTCCGGCCATGATCTTGAGCAAGGTGGACTTGCCGCACCCGTTGGGTCCGACCAATGCGAGCCGCGTCCCGGAATGGACCTCCATGGACAGGCCCATGAAGAGATCCACTCCGGAATAGGACTTGGAAACAGCTTGAACAGTAATCTTGGACATTATTCGGCTTCGAAAAAGATGGACATCTGGGTCATGAGCGAGGTGATGGATTTGTTGAACATGTCCTCGGAAAATTCCGTGGCCACGAACTTGGTCTGCAGCATGAGGAATTCCTCCTGCTCTTCGCCCAGAGGAGGCGTGATGGTCAGGGATGCGCCCAACAGGTCGCCGTTGATGGTCAAAAGATCCATGAGATCTTCCTTGGTCACTTCCTCGATGGAGCCCAGGGACAGGGACACGGTCACCGTGGGCACGTCCAGCGTGCCCTGGTTGGATTCCAGGGACAAAAATCCGCTGGCCTCTTCGCCAAGCTCGAATCCCCACATCGCGCCATCTTCCGCAGCCGGGGAAACCAGTTCGCTTTCCGTGGCGACCTTGCGCAGCACGACTTCCATATCAGTGGCAAATTTGATCAAATCCATAGTTCACATCCGTAAGGTAAAAGTGTGATGCGGGCCTAGGCGGCCAGCAGAAAATGTATTCCAGGAGCCCAGCCCCGCTGTTCCAGTTCCCTGGAAATGCGCACGCCGGCACCTCTGTTCCCAATGTAGGAAAGAAGGAATTCCCCCTGCGGGGCGCCCACTTCGTGCCATGAACACACCGGGCGGCCGTTCGCCCTCTGCCCGATCTTGTCCGGATCGACTTCCAGCCAGCGCTCGATGACGACGCCGTGATCTTCAAGCATCACGGCCCGGCGCCGGGTGGTCCGCCCGCCTCCGATGATCGAAACCCGCGTGATCCCCCGCGAAATGAGCCATTCGGCCAGATAACCGGCCTTTACGCGGTAAAAAGCGTCGACGTCGTAGCGGGGGTCCGTGCGCGTGAGCCGCGTCGGCGGATCGTTCCAGATCAGGACATCCTCGGGCACCTTGTCCATGCGCACGCCGGCGGCCATCCAGCGCAGCACCAATTCATAGTCCTCGGGAAACGCGCCATCATAAAACGGGCCGCACCGGCTGACAAGCTCTTTGCGGAGCATTATGCTCGGATTAGCATAAGGCGACTCCACAAAGCGCGACAAAAAAATATCCTCTTCCGCAACCAGGGTGTTGGTCCAGTCCACATAGGCCTTATAACCCCGGCCTGCCTTGGGATCACCGCCAAAACGCACCAGCCCTCCGACCAGACCGATATGCGGATGACGGTCCAGATGACTCTTTTGCAAGGCCAGACGCTCGGGCAAACAGACATCGTCGCTGTCCATGCGCGCAATATATTCCCCCCGGCACTGCTCCATGCCGAAATTCATGGCCCGGACCACGCCCCCGTGCGGCCGGTCGAAAACGCGAATCCTGCCATCCAGGGATGCGAAGGTGCGAAGCAGGTCCAAGGTCCCATCGGTGGACCCATCATTGACGGCGACGATCTCGAAATCCGCGCAGGTCTGGGTCAGCAGACTGTCCAGGCAGGCCGCAAGCCCCGCCTCGGCATTGTAACAGGGCAGCACGACGGAAATCATTCCCCGGCCTCGTCCAGGCCGCAACCGTCGACATCGGCCCGCCCTTTGAGTTGAAAGATAAGCGAGAGGCCCTTGCGGACCCGATCGGAAAAAAGCTTCTTGCCCAGAAGCGAGCCTGCGACCCGCTTGTTGATCTCCCCCAGGGTCGGATAGGGAAAGACCGCCCCGGCCAGGCTTGAGAGCTTCATCCCCCCGGCGAAAAACGTGGTCCACGCGCCCAGCAACTCCCCGGCATGAGGGCCGCAGATCTGCACTCCCAGGGGACGCTCGCGACAGTCGACAAGCATCTTGAGCTTGCCGCGTCCCTCGCCCTCGGCCAGAGCACGATCATTGGCGGCAAAATTCTCTTCCCAGACCGTATAGGCGATGCCTTGGGATCGGGCCCGCTTTTCGTTCAGCCCGACCGAGGCCAACTCCGGGTCCGTATAGGTGCACCAGGGCATCCAAGTGTAGTCGGCCTTGCGCGGCAGGTGGAAGACCGTGTTCGCGATGACCACCCCGCCTTCGTACCCCGCGGCATGGGTGAACTGGTATTTGCCGGTCACATCACCGGCGGCGAATATCGACGGGCATGCGCTGCGCATTCTGGCGTCCACCTCAAGCCCGGCCGGATCAACAGCCAGCCCCGCGTTCTCAAGCCCCAATTCCGCAGTGTTGGAACTGCGTCCCAGGGCCACCAGCAGGCGCGCCCCGTGAATTTCCAGTTCCTGGCCGCCGCTCCTGCCCCGGACGCACACACCGGAGCCACAGGGCGCGACCTCGTCCACGCCGAATCCGAGGACAAACCTGACCCCTTCCTCTTCAAGTCTGCCCTGAACCATCTGCGCCATGTCAGAGTCCTCACGGCTCAGAATTTGCGCGCCGCGCTGGATCACGGTCACGCTGCTGCCCAAGCGGCAAAAAGCCTGGGCCATCTCCAGGGCGATGGGTCCCGCACCCAGGATGACCAGGGAAGGCGGCAGCTCGGAGAGGGAAAAAATATCCTTGTTGGTCAGATACGGAGTGCGCAAGAGACCGGGCAGATTCGGGATTGACGGTTCGGAACCCGTGGCCACGGTCCAGAACTTGGCGGAAATGAGCTCAGATCCGAGCCGGACGCTGTGCGCGTCCTCGAAACGGGGCCGCCCTTGGCGGACCATGGCTCCCAGGGAGCAAAACCGGGCCGGGGAATCATGGGGCTCGATGGCTGCGATGACCTCGCCGATGCGCCGCGCGACCTTGGAAAAATCGACCGGCCCGACGCTGGCGGGCGGAAGTCCGAAGCGCTCCATGGTCCGGGCCTGATGGTAGATCTGAGCCGTGCGGATGAGCGTCTTGCTCGGCACGCAGCCATAATACAGGCAGTCCCCGCCAAGGCGGGACTCCTTCTCGATCAGCAGGACCTTGGCTCCAAGACGGGCCGCGCCGGCGACAATGGTCAAGCCCGC
>CAXNFJ010000193.1:0-4990 GCA_964201165.1 Desulfomicrobium sp. | reverse complement strand
TGGTGCAGTACTCCAGTTCAGAAAAACTTACCTGACGATTCATCATTTCCTCCAGATGCTTGTCTGGAAAGGAATTTAGCAGGTTACGACCCAGACGAAAATGATTTAATCAGTGTTTCCTTAATGGAGGGGGGGCTCGCGAACAAGGGGAATTTTCATTTTTTAGGGAATTGCGCCGCGCGGGGGCTTGCGCCCGTGGTCGTGACATGTTTTGCTCGATGGCGCGGAGCAGGTGTGGGCGGTGTCCCTGTTTTCACGCCCGTGTCGGGCGCCCCACTGCGGAGTGCTCCGCCGGGAGGACAAGGTCTTGTTTCTTTTTTAATCAGGTGGAGAAATGGGGGAGAGCATGCAGGCGAGCGTGGTGAGAGCTGGTCAAATCGTGTCCCTTTTGGATTTGACCTCCCTGTCAGGTTCCGAGACACCAGCCATGATCGATGCGCTGAGCGCCCGGGCTTCTGGGCCATGCGGGCGCGTCGCGGCGGTTTGCGTCTTTGCACGGCATATTCCCCAGGCCAAGGCCGGCTTGGAGCGCCTTGGCCTACAGGATGTCGAGCTGGCCACGGTGGTCAATTTTCCCGCCGGGGAATTGGACGCGGCGGGGAGTGTGCAGGAAATCGGGACCGCACTCACCTTGGGCGCGACCGAAGTGGACCTCGTTTTTCCGTACCGGGCCTTTCTGCTCGGTCAGGAGGATGCAGTGGGCGACTACCTGAAAACGTGCCGCGAGGTTTGCCCGGTTCGGCTCAAGGTCATCCTGGAAACCGGAGTGCTGGGGCACGAGGACTGGATTCGCGCGGCCAGTCGTCTGGCCGTGGACTGCGGGGCCGATTTTTTGAAGACCTCCACCGGCAAGGCCGCGATCCATGCCACGCCCGAGGCGGCCCGGACCATGCTTTCGGTCATTGCCGAGAGGGGCGGCGCCGTGGGTTTCAAGGCCTCGGGCGGGCTGCGTGTCATGGGCGACGCCCTGGTTTATCTGGAGGTGGCGGAGAAGATATTGGGGTCCGGTTGGATCAGCCCGCGCACTTTGCGCTTCGGGGCCAGCGCGCTTCTCGATGACGTGCTGGCCGTGGCGGCCCGGGGAGGGCGCGGATGCGCCGGGTCTGCCTGATCGTTCTCGACTCCCTGGGCGTGGGCGGGGCTCCGGACGCGGAGCGGTTCGCAGACCGGGGAGCGGACACTCTGGGCCACATCGCCCGGGCCTGCGCCCTGGGTTTGGCCGACTCCGGACGCCAGGGGCCATTGCACATCCCGGTTCTTTCTTCCCTTGGCCTGGGTTTGGCCGCCGCCCTGTCCACGGGTGATGCGCCGCCGGGTCTGGTCACGCCGGGCTTGGTGCGGGCCAGATACGGATGCGCCACGCAAATCAGCCGGGGCAAAGACACGCCCAGCGGACATTTCGAAATGACCGGGGCGCCGGTTCTTTTCGACTGGGGCTATTTCACGTCGCCCACGCAGTCCATGCCCCGGGAATTGCTCGACGAGCTCGTGGCCCGTGCCGGGTTGCCCGGAGTGCTGGGCAACTGCATGTCCTCGGGCACGGAGATCCTGGTCCGCTTGGGCGAGGAGCATCTGCGCACGGGCAAGCCCATTGTCTATACCTCGGCCGATTCGGTGCTGCAGATCGCGGCCCACGAAGTCCGCTTTGGTCTGGAGCGGCTTCTTGATGTCTGCGCCATCGCCCGGGAATTGGCGGACACGTACCGCATCGCCCGGGTCATTGCCCGGCCCTTCGAGGGCGAGGACGCGGCGTCCTTCATGCGCACCGGCAATCGGCGCGATTTCGCCACTCCGGCCCCCGCGCCCACGGTTCTGGATCTTTTGACGGCGGCCGGGGGAACGGTCTTGTGCGTGGGCAAGGTCGGGGATATCTTCGCCCATCGAGGCGTGAGCCGAAGCATCCGGGCCTCCGGTCACGACCGGCTCATGGACGCCACCCTGGCGGCCTGGGACGGGGCCGGGGACAAAACCCTGGTCATGACGAATTTCGTTGATTTTGATTCGGTTCATGGACATCGTCGGGACGTGGCC
This sequence comes from Desulfomicrobium sp., assembly GCA_964201165.1. Classification (GTDB taxonomy): domain Bacteria; phylum Desulfobacterota; class Desulfovibrionia; order Desulfovibrionales; family Desulfomicrobiaceae; genus Desulfomicrobium. The sequence continues at coordinate 2,959 of CAXNFJ010000193.1, read as the reverse complement.
GGATACGCACGCGCGCTGGAGGCTTTCGACGCGCGCTTGCCCGAGCTTTTGGGGCGTCTCGTGCCGGGGGACCTGTGCATCCTCACGGCGGATCATGGCTGCGATCCGACCTGGCCCGGCACGGATCATACCCGGGAGCGGGTGCCGATCATGGCCACGGGTCCGGGAATTCGTGCCGGGAGTATGGGCATTCGCCAGTCGCTGGCCGATATCGGCGCATCCGTGGCCCATTTTTTCGGATTGGTCGGGACCGGTCATGGCCGATCGTTTTTAGGCGGGGATGATTTTCACACTCTCCATTAAGGAATACTCATGACCCAATATTGCGGCCCAGGCCCAGGCGGCCTTGCCGAGCGGATTCTCCCGACATTGATCAGAATTCTGGTCTGGGGCGGGGTGTTTGCCGTTGTCTTCATCCTGCGCTCTTTTTTTCTGCTCCTCTTTCTTACCTTTGTGTTCGGTTATGTGCAGAACCGCGGCGTGAACAGGCTGCAAGGAGCGATCCCGAACCGGCCGGTCCGGGTCGTGCTCGTGGCCACGCTGTTTCTGGGAGTGCTCATCGCCGTGGGCGTGTTTCTGGTGCCCAGAGCCAAGGAGCAGACCGTGCTTTTTGTCACGCAGCTGCCCCAGTATGTGCAGCGTCTGGATCAGGAGCTGGTGTCCCTGGGCGAGCGCTATCCCATGATCGCCAATGTCATTCCTGAACTCAGCGCCCTGGGCGACCATCCGTCAAGTCTCGGCAAATCGAGGGTCGCGGCTCTGGTGCAGCAGATTCTTGGTCTGGGCGACCATCCGGACGGGCAAAACAAGGTCAACCAGCTGATGGAACTGGTGCGCGGCGTGGGCGGTAGAATCGCGGCCATCGCCTCGGCCTTTCTGCTGGCCCTGCTTTTTTCCTTCCTCATCGTGCTTGACCTGCCTCGTCTGAGCGCAAGCGTGCGATCCCTGGAAAAATCCAAGCTGGGCTTCGTTTATCGCGAGGTGGCGGGCAGCATCCGGGATTTCGCCACGGTCCTGGGCAAATCCCTGGAAGCGCAATTCGTCATCGCCGTGGCCAATTCCATCCTCACGGCCGTTGGCGTGTCTCTTTTGGGCCTGGGCTCGACCATGGCTTTTTTGACGGTCATTGTTTTTCTGTGCAGCTTCATCCCGGTCCTGGGCGTCTTCATCAGTTCGGTGCCTATCTGCCTCATCGCCTTGCAGGCCTCGGGCCTGACGACCATGCTTCTGGCCATCGTCATGATCACGGTCATTCACCTGATCGAGGGATATGTGCTCAACCCCCGGATCTACGGCACCTACATGCGCATCAATCCGGTCATTGTGCTCTTTATCTTGACCATCGGGGCCAAGCTGTTCCAGATTTGGGGATTGGTGCTCGGCGTGCCGATTTGCACCTATATTTTCGGACATGTGATTCAGCGTCCCGAGCCCGATGAGCAGGACGCCTCGGAAATCGTACAGCAAGGCCCGTCGGATTGATCCCGGATCCGGCTGGCCCGGGCGTCCCCTCGTGCCTGTGCGTTTGAAATGACGGGGGACGTGAACATTTTTTTCATGGAGTGCCGCATGGCAACTGGATTACGGATCGTGATTGTCGAGGAGCAGTGCCTGTCCCGCAATGTGTTGGTCAAGGCTCTACATGCCTGGGGCTATGCATGCGCGGTGGTCGAGGATGAGGACGCGGCCTGGGCCGCTGTGCTGGACGCCGTGGGGCCGACACTGATCCTGGCGGACTGGCATGCCGATTTTTTGGAGTGTTCCGAATTTATTGAAAGAATCCGCACCAGCCCCGCCATGAACGCAGTCCATATCCTGTGTTCGATTCCGCGTGGGGCCGTGGGCGCCATCCGCAGCTGCATCAACGCCGGCGCCGATGATTACGTCTTCCGCCCGTATGACCTGGATGAGATGCGCGTTCGTTTGCACATCGCGTCCCAGGTCATGGGTCTTGCACCCGACGGGCCTGTATTTTCGGCGGAATAGAGCCCGTTCCCCGCTTTCAAGTTCTGCTGAAAACGACTCCTTCCGGAGAAATCCGCCGAACTCTTCCCCGTCATTCATGTCGCGGCGCGTATGCCGCGCGGTCTTGCCACGCTCAGGTTGCGTCTCTTTTTCAGAGGGTCGCGGACCAGAAGAGCGCGTTTTTCTGGATGGCCATATTCATTTCGGGCTGCACGAATTCCTTGGGCGTTTCCATAAAGGGCAGGTATTCCAGCGTCGCATCCACCGGTCGCAAAGATCCGCCTTGGATTTTGGGGAACAGGGTTTTGCGCGCCGGGGCCAAGCGGCCCAGGACCACGGGCAGGGCCTGAAAAGCCTCTTCCCTGGGCAGGGTCACAGGATGCAGAGGCGTGCGGGGCAGGGTCTCCAGTTCCGTGGCTTCGGGTTGGAACAGGCTGACCTGGGCGCTCAGGTTCAGAAAAAGTTCGGGCCTGATTTTGAACGCCGGGACGCGGAAGGAAAAGGCCGTGGATTCCATCCAGGGCAGCAGAGCGCGGGGCAGATTGGTCAGCCGGATCAGGTCGGCCCAGGTTTGGAGGGGAAAGCCCTTGGCCTCGAAACGCAGATTCCAGAATGGCAGGTACAGAGCGGGCGTGCCCTCGGTGGGCAGAAAACGAAGGGTGACGGCCTGCCCTCCTTCGGCACCCGGTTCCCAGGCCGTGTCGCAGTGCGGACAGGTCTGGATCCGGCTCTGGCGATCGCCGATCAGATCCCAGCCGCACTGGGGGCAGAGGGTGGACGCGAAATGAAGGTGGCTGCCGGCTTTTTCCAGCCCTTCGAGGACGATGCTGGACGGTCCGAGGGACTGCCCGCTGATTCCGTCCACGAGTTCATGGTTTTGGAACACGGGCTGGTAGATCAGGGACAGCACGTCGCCCACGCAGGCCGTGAGCCGGGGGCCGCTCCGGAGCGCCAAACCGGGGAGGGTCTTGAGCAGTCGAGCCTTGAAATCCGA
>CAXNFJ010000192.1:0-5004 GCA_964201165.1 Desulfomicrobium sp. | reverse complement strand
GCCAAGGATCTCAAGATCCGCGGCTTCATCTTGAGATAAGCCGTGCAACCGTGCATCCTGCCGCACGACCCGGCGCGTGAATACTATTTCCGCGAAGGATGCTTCATCACGGAGCTGTCCACTGCCGAGCACGACCCGGCCGTGTCCATGGCACGCGCCCGAGTCGTGCCAGGGCGTGCCACGTCCTGGCACGCCCTGGCTCAAACCACCGAGCGCTATCTGATCCTCGAAGGCCACGGACTGGTCGAAGTCGGCGACAGGCCGCCCGAGCATGTCGGCCCCGGCGATGTGGTCATCATCCCGCCGGACTGCCGCCAGCGCATCACCAACACGGGGACAGACGACCTAATTTTTCTGGTCGTTTGCTCACCACGCTTCGCACCCCGCAACTACGTGCAACTTCAGGCGGATTGATCCCTTCGGCGCGTCTGGGCGTTGCTCGCAGGCGTCAACCTTGGGCTTCGGCCTTGCCGCACTCCCGGCAAGACGGTATCGTTGCCACACCTTCGTGTCCTGAACCCGGAAATAAACATGTACAGCAACGACATCGCCCTCATCGGTCTGGCCGTCATGGGCCAGAATCTGGCCTTGAACATGGCCCGCAACGGCTTCACGGTCACGGTCTACAACCGCACCTGGGAAAAAACCGAGGCCTTCATGCTGCACGCGGCCAAAGAGACGTCCATCATCGCGGCCCGGGACCTGAAAGCCTGCGTGGCCTCGCTGAAAAAACCGCGCCTGATCTTTCTCATGGTCAAGGCCGGGGCAGCGGTGGACGCCGTGCTGGATGAGCTCACGCCCTACCTTGAACCCGGCGATATCATCATGGACGGTGGAAATTCCCATTTCGACGATACTGCGGCCCGTATCTGCAGGCTTGAAGCCGAAGGAGTTTTTTATCTCGGAGTAGGCGTCTCCGGTGGCGAAAAAGGCGCCCTCCTGGGCCCAAGCGTCATGTCCGGAGGATCAAAGGACGCCTGGGAACAGGTCGCGCCCATGCTGAAGGCGATCGCGGCCCATGCGGCCGATGGTCAGGCCTGCGCCGATTACATGGGGCGGGATGGCGCCGGGCATTTCGTGAAGATGGTTCACAACGGCATCGAATACGCTGTCATGCAGCTCCTGGCCGAAGCCCATGACCTGCTGTCGCGTGGCCTCGGCCTGCGCGCCGAGGAAGAAGCGGATGTTTTCAGCGAGTGGAATGCCGGACTTGCCGCCTCCTACCTGCTGGAAATCACGGAAGAGATCCTGCGCACCAAAGATACCCTCTCGGGTGCGCCGATCCTGGATGTCGTGCGCGACAAGGCCGGGAGCAAGGGCACGGGACTGTGGACCACCCAGACCGCCCTATCCCTGGGAGTGCCCACCCCGACCATCACCGCCGCAGTGGAAGCCAGAATGCTTTCCGGCCTGGCGGAGGAGCGCGCCCACGCCGCAAAGACACTGCCCGGCCCGCAAGCACCCCCGCGTTCGGGAGACACCGACCTCCTCGGCCGGGCTGTCTTCATGGCCGCCCTGGCCGCCTACGCCCAAGGGTTCGCTCTGATCCGGGCCGCCGAAAACGCCTGGTCCTGGGGCCTTCAGCCCTCGGTCATCGCCCGGGTCTGGCGCGAAGGATGCATCATCCGGGCCGCCTTTCTGGACGATCTGGCCCTGGCCTTCGAGCATGAAGCCGGCCTGGCCAACCTGCTTCTGGCCCCCGCCTTTGATGACGTTCTGTCCAGAGGGCACGTCTCCCTGCGCCGCACCGTGTGCATGGCCGCGGACCTGGGCATCCCGGCCCCGGCCCTGACCGCGTCCCTGGCTTATTATGACGGCTATCGCAGCCACAGGCTCCCGGCAAACCTGATCCAGGCCCAGCGTGACTACTTCGGAGCCCACGGATTCGAACGCATGGACCGGCCAGGCGTCTTTCACGGACCTTGGAGCGAGTAACGCCCAGACCCCACAAAAAAACGCCGGTTTCCCGGCGTTTCATCGGCCCCTTGTTCCCAGGGGCTTTTTCATGCGTGCGCGCAGGCGCGCGCTCAGGCAGGAATGAGCAGATTCTCCCCGGTCATCTCCACGGGCTGCGGGAGCCTCAGGATGCCCAGGATGGTCGGGGCCACATCGGCCAGACGGCCGTCCCGGACCCTGACCTTGTCCGGTCCCACGTAGACGAAAGACACTGGATTGAGGCTATGCGAGGTCTTCACGTTGCCAACCTCGTCCAGCATGTCCTCGGCATTGCCATGATCAGCCGTGACTAGGAGCGTGCCGCCAAGACCCGTCACGCAGTCCATGACCCGTCCCAGACATTCATCCACCGCCTCGCAGGCCTTGACGGCCGCAGGAATGATCCCGGTATGCCCGACCATGTCCAGGTTGGCGAAGTTGCACACGACCAGATCGTACGTCCCCGAATTCAAAGCCTTGATGAGATTGTCCGTGACCTTGTAGACACTCATCTCCGGCTTGAAGTCGTAGGTGGGCACATCCTTGGGCGAAGGCAGCATTTCGCGGTCCTCGCCTGGAAAAGGAGTTTCCTGGCCGCCATTGAAAAAATAGGTCACATGGGCGTATTTTTCCGTTTCGGCCGTGCGCAGTTGACGCAACCCGTGTTCGGAGACGATCTGGCCCAGGATCCTGTCCAGGCTGACCGGCGGGAAGAGCACGGGCAGGTCAAAGTTACTATCGTAGCGGGTCATGGTCACGAAACGCGAGAGACGCACCTTGTGCGGACGCGCGAAACCGGTGAAGTCCTCATCGTGCAAAGCCCTGGTCAGTTCCCGGGTCCGGTCCGCCCTGAAATTGAAGAAAATCACGGAGTCGCCGTCCTGAATCAGGCCCGCGGGCTGACCGTCCCGCAGGACGACCCGGGACTGGACAAACTCGTCATTTTCACCGTTTTCGTAGGCATCGCGCACCGCCATCTGCGGGCTTGACGCGTTCAGTCCCTGGCCGGAAGTCAGGGCCGCGTATGCCCGCTCTATCCTATCCCAGCGCTGATCCCGGTCCATGGCGTAGTAGCGCCCCGAGACCGTGGCGATACGCCCCGCGCCCAGGCGGGCCAGGAAAGCGTCCAACTCCTCGATGTAGCCCAGACCGCTGCGCGGTGGGGTGTCCCGGCCGTCCAGAAAGGCGTGCACGCATATGTCCGCCACGCCCTGAACCGCCAGGGACTGGACCAATGCTTCCAGATGGGTGAGCATGCTGTGCACGCCCCCGTCGGACACGAGTCCCAGCAGGTGAACACGCCCCGAGGCCGCCTTGGTGGCATTGACGAGTTCGACCAACACCGGATTTACGGCCAGGGAGCCGTCCTCGATGGCGAGATTGATGCGCATGATATCCTGATACACAATACGCCCGGCCCCGAGATTCAGGTGACCGACCTCGGAGTTGCCCATCTGTCCGTCAGGCAGCCCGACGTCCCGGCCCATGCACTTGAGTTCCCCCTTGGGATGGCTGGAAAGCAACCCGTCCATGCGCGGGGTATGGGCCTGGCTTACGGCATTTCCCGGACCAGGGGCGGCCTTGCCCCAGCCGTCCAGAATCAGCAGCACGCACGGCTTTTTCATTTTGCGTCTCCCATCGCGCTCTTGGGCAGGACAAAGGCCGAAGCCTTGGAATACAGTCCCTCGACATTGTACAGCGAGCGCATTTCATCCAGAAAAATATGCACGATGACATCATTGCAATCGACCAGCACCCACTGGCCGGCCTGCAATCCTTCAACACCGAGATATTCCCACTTCTTTTCCGCAAGCCGCTGCATGACCTCGTCCGCCAGGGCCTGGGCATGTCTCGCCGATCTGGCGGTGACAAAGATCATGGCCTCGGTCAGGGGTGAAATTCCACGCACGTCGAGAGCCGTGATGGCCGTGGCCTTTTTGTCCGCAAGCCAGGTCGCGATCTGTTCAATTTTTTCTTCCATATCGATGCTTATACTCCATTATATACAATTTGTCGCTCAAACTCCCATTGTCTACGTCAAAACGCGCCCCACGGCAATGAGGCAAACCTTGACGAACGCGGGGGGGGCAAGGCATAGGACTGCAATGCAAAATGCTGCCGCTTCACCGCATTTTTTGATATGTACAATGCCCTTCGCAGAAGGGGCCACGGTGTAGCGCCAGCCGCGCGAACGATCCAATTGCCGTGAACAGCCCCTATGTTCACGGCTTTTCATTTTTTTACCTGGAGGTTCAGCCATGCTTTACGACGTGTCGAACGAAACCATGCCCCGGGAAGAGCTGGAAGGCCTGCAGCTCCGGCGGCTCAAAGCCATGGTTGAGAAGGTCTACTACAACGTGCCCTTCTACCAGAACAGGTTCAACGAGATGGGCATCCGCCCGGAACAGATCCGCTCCCTGGACGATCTCAAGTACCTTCCCTTCACCGAGAAGCAGGACCTGCGCAACAACTACCCCTTCGGCCTCTTCGCCGTGCCGAGGGACAATGTCGTGCGCGTGCATGCCTCCTCCGGCACCACGGGCAAGGCCACCGTGGTCGGCTACACCCAGCGCGACGTGAACACCTGGGCCGATCTGATGGCCCGCTCGCTCATGTGCGCGGGCGCCAACCGCCGCGACATCGTGCACAACGCCTACGGCTACGGCCTCTTCACCGGGGGACTTGGCATGCACTACGGCGTGGAGCGCCTGGGCGCGACCATCCTGCCCATCTCCGGCGGCGGGACCCGGCGCCAGGTCATGCTCATGCGCGACTTCGGCTCGACCATCCTGTGCAGCACTCCGTCCTACGCCCTTTTCCTCTACGAATCCATCCTCGCCGCGGGCATGAACATCTCCGACCTGAAGCTGCACACGGGCATTTTCGGGGCCGAGCCCTGGAGCGAGAAGATGCGCTCCGAGATCGAGTCCAAGCTGCAGATAAAAGCCCTCGACATCTACGGACTGTCCGAGATCATGGGCCCGGGCGTGGGCATGGAGTGCTGTGACGCCCAGGACGGCCTGCACATCTGGGAAGACCATTTCCTGATCGAGATCATCGATCCCGACA
>CAXNFJ010000191.1:0-5005 GCA_964201165.1 Desulfomicrobium sp. | reverse complement strand
CCACGGAGGTGCTGCATGATCACAATCGTCACTCTTGATGGACCGGCCGGGGTGGGCAAGACCACCGTGGCCCGGCAACTGGCGGATCGTCTGGGCATCGCGTACATGGATACCGGAGCCATGTTCCGCTCCGTGGCTCTGGCCTTTGGCGAGGGTGCCTGGGAGAAGCCTGTGGATCAGCTTGTGCCGGAACTCAATCGGCTCGATTTTGATCTGGAAGGAATCGGGAGCAATGCGGAGTTGCTTTTGAACGGCTATCCGCTCTCGCCGCAGATCCGCAGCGAGGAAGTGGGGCTGTGGGCCTCGCATCTGGGCCGCATTCCCGTGGTGCGCGATTTTCTGCGCCGCAACCAGCAGACCATCGGCCGCTCCACCCCCCTGGTGGCCGAGGGCCGGGACATGGGCAGCGTGGTTTTTCCCGAGGCCCGGCACAAATTCTTTCTGGATGCGTCCATCGACGTGCGCGCCATGAGGCGTTTTTCCCAGCTCAAAGCCATGGGCATGGACGATGATCTGGAGCACATCCGCGCTCAGATGCGCGTCCGCGACGATCAGGATCGCAACCGTTCGGTGGCGCCCCTGCGTCCGGCCGCGGATGCCGTGCTCATCGACACGGGCGTCACGGACGTCGACGGGGTGCTGGAGCTGATTCTGGCGATTATCGAGAAGACATCCCCTTGATTTCGTCCCAGAGCGCGTCCATTTCGGTCAGGGAGAGCCGGTCCAATTCCAGGCCGCGCTCTCTGGCCAATCCTTCCATGGCTTCAAAGCGCTGCAAAAATTTGGCGTTGGCCACGGCCAGGGCCGAGTTGGCCTTGATTCCCCGGCGCCGGCCATATTCCACCAGCGAAAAAAGATAATCCCCGAATTCTTCTTCCTTGGCCGCGACGTCGTCCCCGGCCAGCGCGGCCTGCAATTCGTCCCATTCCTCGGCCAGCTTGGCTTCCTGATCCGTGTCCGAGGCCCAGGTGAACCCCGCGCGGGCCGCCTTGGAATTGATGCGGTAGGCGCGCAACAGCGGCGGCAGGCTCGCGGGCAGGGAGGCAAAGACACCAGGGTCCTTGTCTTTCTCGACTTTCTCCTGCTTTTTGATCTGCTCCCAGTTCGTGACCACCTCGGCCACGCTGGCCGCCTTTTCGCCATACACGTGCGGGTGACGGCGGATCATCTTGGCGACGTTGCCAGCTAGGGCGGTGTGCAGAAAATCCGGGATTTCGCGGTCATGGCAACGACCGATGAAGAGCAGCAGGAAGAGCACGTCCCCCAGTTCCTCCGCGATCTCGGACGGATCGTTCTGACGGATGGCTTCCACCAGTTCAAAACATTCCTCCACCAGATAGTCGCACATGGTCAGTGGGGTCTGCTCCTTGTCCCAGGGGCAGCCGTTCGGCCCGGTCAGTGTGTCGATGACCTCGATGATGCGCTCGAAATTATTTTTTTCCACCAGGTATTCCTTTCATTTCTTTAAGTTTATCCATGACCCGGAGCTCCCATTCCTGTTTCAGCTCTTGGCTGCGTTCCAGGAACTTGTCGCGCATTTCCTTGGGCAGGGCGTTTGAGAGCAGTGTATTGAAGGCGTTCACATAGGGCACGATCTGCGATCCGGTCAGGATTTCGGCCTTGGACGGCAAAAATGCGGTCAGGGCCATGACGATGATGCTGCACAACAGCGCGCCCTTGAAGAATCCCAGGGCGCCCCCGCCGATACTGTCCAGCCAGCCGAGCATGATGAGTTTCAGGATCTTGCGGATGAGCGAGGCCAGCACAAAGACCACGGCCACGGTGCCGAGAAAGATGCCCAGATAGGCTACGAGATTGGCCAGGTTCGGCCCGCCCAGGGGACCCACCAGATGGGGGGAGAGTTCGGTGTGGAAGGTGTTGGCCAGCACAAAGCCCAGAAGCAGCCCGAGGATGGAGGCCACCTCTTTTATCAAGCCGCGAAAGATGCCGCGCAGGCCCAAAAAACCCAAAATGACGCAAAAAACGATGTCCAGAGTGTTCATGGTTCTCCCCGCTGTGTTGAGGCTCGGCTAACACAAAGGAATCTGAACGGAAAGAGCGGGTTGGGCACGTCCTTGACAGTGCCTGACGCACCTCGTAGACACAAGCCCCGGCCCAACGGACTTTCTGGGCCGAAATGAGCCATGAAACACGACGAGGTTACAATGTACGATATCAGACTGGTGAAATTGGTGAACGGCGACATGGTGCTTGGCAAATGGGATCAGGACAAGGGTGTCATCAAGGATCCCGCCATCCTGCAGACAGTTCCCACGCAGCAGGGCGGCATGCAGATGCTGCTTCTGCCCTTTGGCTACCCTTTTGATCAGAACATGGAAGGCGAAATTGAACTGCGCCATGTCATTTACCAGTACAAGACCGTGCCCGAGGAACTCAAGACCAAGTATCTTGAAGCCACCACCAACCTGACCCTGTCCGCCCCCGGCGGCTTGCGCAATCTGGGTGGCGGCGACTTCAGCAAATTTTTGAAAAAATAACGCAGCGGGCGTTGCCGGAAGAAGTGTGGCGCGGCACCAGGTGCGCAGCCACGGGGTGGCACTGCCACGGGGTGGCCAAGCCACGGGTGGCCGAGCCACCCTTTTTTCTGTCTGAACGCCTGTATCGGCAAGGACTTATGAAGGCTCTGCTTCCTCTCTTCTCTCGGCCCAGTCATTATCTCGGCACCGAGATCAATAGTGTGCACAAGGATCTGGCCACGGTGCGGGCCCATGTGGCCCTGGCTTTTCCGGATCTCTACGAGGTGGGTATGTCCTACCTCGGACAGAAAATCCTTTACGATCTTGTCAACGCGACGCCGCATTTCTACGCGGAGCGGGTTTTTGCGCCCACCGAGGACGTGGCGGCGGTATTGCGCGCGCATGACGCCCCCCTGGCCACCCTGGAAAGCGATACGCCGCTGGGGAACCTGGATGCCGTGTTGTTCAGCATCACCCACGAGCTCTGCTACACCAACGTGCTCTACATGCTCGATCTGGCAAGTATCCCCCTGCATGCGGCCGAGCGCCGGGATGGCCATCCGTTGGTCATTGCCGGGGGAGGATGCACATTCAACGCCGAACCTGTGGCCCCCTTTGTGGATGTCATGGTTATCGGCGACGGGGAAGAGATCCTGCCTGAGATGCTTGAACTCATGGCCCGGGCCAAGGATGAGAACTGGGACCGGAACGCGTTGATTGCCGAACTGGCGGGCCTTGCGGGCGTGTATGTGCCGTCCTTGTTCGTCGAGGACGGCAGCGGCGCCCTGCGACCGCGTGAGGGCGCGCAGGTTCAGGTTGAAAAGCGCATTGTCCTGGACATGAACACGGTGCCTTTTCCGACCAAGCAGATCGTGCCCTTTGGCAAACCCGTGCATGACCGTTACTCCGTGGAAATCGCACGCGGCTGCACCCGGGGCTGCCGTTTTTGCCAGGCGGGAATGATCTACAGGCCTGTGCGTGAGCGCGAGGTGGACGTGCTGAGCGCGATCATCGATCAGGGGCTGGCGGAAACCGGGAACGAGGAATTGTCGTTTCTGTCGCTGAGCACCGGTGACTTCAGCTCCCTGGAAGCCCTTTTTCTGTCCTCGTACAGTCATTGTCGCCAGGAACAGGTCTCCATCTCCCTGCCATCCCTGCGCGTGGGTTCGGTTTCCGAAGACCTCATGCGGCTCATGAGCAAAATCCGGCACACGGGCATGACCCTGGCCCCTGAGGCCGGCACCCAGCGCCTGCGCAACGTCATCAACAAGGGGATCACCGAGGCGGAGCTGCTCGACCACACGGCCAAGGCCTTTCGACTGGGCTGGCAGCAGGTCAAACTCTACTTCATGATCGGCTTGCCCACGGAGACCCGCGAAGATCTGCACGGAATCCTCGACCTCTGCCTGAAGGTGGCATCCAGCGCCGGGCGAGGCGTCCGGCGACTGCAGATCACGGCCGCGGTTTCGCCCTTCGTGCCCAAGCCGCACACTCCGTTCCAGTGGGAGCGGCAGATTTCCATGGCCGAGATCGAGGAGAAGCTTGCCTATTTGCGGGGCATTTTCCGCCCTTACAGCAAGCTCAAGCTCAAATGGCACCATTCGCACATGACATTTCTGGAAGGCGTCTTCGCCCGGGGCGACCGGCAATTGGCCCCGGCCGTGGAAGCTGCCTACCGCAAGGGCGCCCTTTTCACGAGTTGGTCCGACCATCTGCGGCTGGAACTCTGGCAGGAAGCCTTTGCCGAGACGGGTATCGACGCCCAGTCGTATCTGCGCGAGCGCGATCTGGACCAACCGTTGCCGTGGGATCATCTCGCCTCCGGCGTGACCCGGAAATTTCTGTTGACCGAGCGCCGTCGCGCCCTGGAGGAAGCCGAGACTCCGGATTGCCGCTACGAGGCGTGCCGATCATGCGGAGTCTGCACCCTGGATGGCCGGCAGTCGGAGCTTGTGCAGCAGGCGGCGGGTCACGACATTGCGCCGGTCATCAACCGGACCACGCGTGATCAGGAAGACCCCGGCGAGATGGAGAGTGCTCCTGCCCCCGCAGTCGATCTGCATCACAAGGAGCAGCGTTTTCGCCTCTGGTATTCCAAGATCGGTCCGGCCATGTATTTGAGCCAGCTCGAACTGCAGCGCATCTTCGAACGTGCCTTTCGCCGGGCGCGATTGCCACTGGCCTTCAGCAGCGGCTTTCATCCCGCGCCCCTCCTGTCCTTTGCCCGGGCTCTGCCTGTGGGTGTCGGCAGTGTCTGCGAGTGGATGGATTTCTTTGTGCGCGAACACATGGATGTCTCGGATCTGCCCGCTCTGCTGGATGCCGAGTTGCCTCACGGCATGCGGGCCGTGCGGGTGGATGAGCTGCCGTGCCAGCGCCGGTCGCCCATCTCCAATCGGGAGCGCTTTTCCTTGAGTTTTGTTCGTCCGGAGGACCGGGAGCGCTTTGCAGGGAAACTTCCCGGCTTTGTGGCGGCCACGGAGTGGAAGGTGCCTAAGCAGACCAAGAAAGGCGAGCCGGGGGAGGTC
>CAXNFJ010000190.1:0-5017 GCA_964201165.1 Desulfomicrobium sp. | reverse complement strand
CCACGGTGCGAAAGAGCTCCATGACCTGCACCCCGTTGGGGCAGGCGTTGGAGCACTGGCCGCAGCCGATGCAGGCCGTGCTCATGTGGGCCATGCGCGTCAGATGATAGAAGACCGTGTCCGTGGGCAGCTTGAGGCTGCCCTTGCGCTTGGCCCAGCCCAGATACTGCCATGGCTTGTGCTCGAAGACGTCGGTGTTGAAGACGCACTCCTTGCAGTAGCAGACCGGACAGGCCACGCGGCAGTTGTAGCAGTTGACGCAATCCGAAAGATATTCGGCCAGCTTCTCAAGAGTGGACGTCTCCTCGGAGACTTTGGCCATCATGGCGTCCCGGGCCTCGATGCGCGTCGCGGTCAGGCTGGCGAGGGCCTTTTCCCGCCGCTCGTCCGGCACGGCCTCGGGCAAGCCCATGGCCCCGAGCAGAGCTTCGCCGCGTGCGCTGGTGGCCATGACCGGGATGCTCTGTCCCAAATCCGCGCCATGAATGCCGATGACCATGTCGGCCCCGTGCGGAGAGGGAAATTCACACACCCGGCAGGCGGACGCGAGCTCCATCCCGGCGGGCGTGTTCCCCTTGGACACGGCGTGATGAAATTCCACACTGGCGGCCATGGGCTCACGATCGCCCAGAAATTCCCGATAGTGGGCGTTGTCGTATGCGCCCACGCAATCCATGCCGATCAGGATGACCTCTTCCAGGGAGCCCTGGTTGAGCTTGACCAGCTCCACAAAGGCCCGGATCTCACAGGGACGCATGACCACGGCGATGCGTTCGCCCGAAGTCCCCTTGGTCAGCCGGGAGACCAGCTTGGCGCTGTTCAGGGGAAAGGCCGGAGCCAGGGGATCAGCCCGGTCCAACTGCTCCGCATCGGTGACCAGGGTCGGCATGGGCATACCCCGATGAAAGAGATGCACCGGAAGCATGATGCCCGAGAGCGACTCATCCCCGAGCAGTCCCTTGAAAAATTGCTGCAAGGCAACGACCGGCCCTTGCCCGTCGATCTGTATCCGTGCCGTGGTGGCCATGGTGTTTCCTCCCCATCCTGCTACAGGGCTGCCATTCCGCGCGCATCAAGCGGACCAAGCTCCCTGAGTTCATTGATGAAATTATTCACGGTCGCGGCGAACTCCTGCCCTTCGCTGGCCCCGACCCAGGTCAGGCGCACGCGTCGGTTGTCGATGCCGAACTGGGACAGGATCTCGTTGAGGAGCTTGACCCGGCGCCGGGCCTTGTAGTTGCCGTTCTGATAGTGGCAGTCGCCGGGATGGCAGCCGCTGATGAGCACCCCGTCCGCGCCCGAGAGCAGAGACTTGATGACGTATTTGGGGTCGACCATGCCCGTGCACATCATGCGTACCAGTCGTACGTTGGGCTGCTGGGTCAGGCGCGAGGTTCCGGCCAGATCGGCCGCCGTATAAGTGCACCAGTTGCAGACAAAAGCCAGAATGGCGGGTTCAAAATCCTGGTTCATGCGATCCTCCTCACGCCCTTGCTTGGTTCTTGGTTTCGCGAATCTCCGCAGCCGGGACAATGAACTCCGGCAGTGGATCAAGCATCCCGTCTATTTCATTGAAAATCTGAACTTCACGGAAATGCTTCACCTGCGCAGCGCCGCTCGGACAGTACCCGGCGCAGCTGCCGCAGCCCTTACACATGGCCTCGTTGATGACCGCGATCCGCCGGCGCTCGTCGAACTCGATGGCCGAATACGGGCACAGACCGATGCAGACCTTGCAGCCGACGCACACGTCCGGATTGATCCACGAGGTCGTGGGGGAGATGGAGACGACTCCGCGCGCCGCCAGGGCCAGAGCCTGGGCCGCCCCGCCGGCGGCGTGGGCCACGGCGTCGGGGATGTCCTTGGGACCCTGGCAGGTTCCGGCCAGATAGATCCCGTCCGAGGCGGTGGACACCGGGCCGAGCTTGGGATGCTCTTCAAGGAAGAATCCGTCCCGGCCCTGGGCCACGCCGAAGATGCGGGCCACGTCCGTGGTGTCGGCGCGGGCTTCCATGGCCGTGCACAGCACGACCATGTCCACGGGAATGCGCACGGGCATCCCCAGGAGCGTGTCCTCGCCCACAACCACCAGTTTGCCGTTCTCCTGCACCACTTCGGAGGGCCTGCTGCGCACGAAGGTCACGCCTTCTTCCTGTACGCGGCGATAGAATTCCTCGTAGCCTTTACCGAAGCAGCGCATGTCGATGTAGAAATTGTAGACCTCGGCTTTGTGCCCGATCTTGTCCTTGATGAGATGGTCGTACTTGAGGGCGTACATGCAGCAGGTGCGGGAGCAGTATTCGTGATAATTCCTGTCCCGGCTGCCCACGCAGTGGATGATGGCCACGCTTTTGGGCGCTTCGCCGTTCTTCATCAGAATTTTGCCGCCGGTGGGGCCCACTGCGTTGTTCAGGCGCTCGAACTGCAGGGCGGTGTAGACTTCCGGATAACGGCCGAACCCGTATTCGGTCATGGGGGTGGGGTCCATGGTGTCGTAGCCCGTGGCCAGAACCACGCTGCCGACATGATAGACCTCCCGGCGGTCCTGCTGGGTGAAATCGATGGCCCCGGTCGGACAGGTCTTCTGGCAGACACCGCATTTGCCTTTGGTGAGCATCTTGCAGTGCGCCGCGTCGATGACCGGGGTGCTCGGCACGGCCTGGGGCGAATTGCGATAGATGGCCCGGCGCATGCCGAGGCCTTCCTCGAATTCGCTCAACACCTTGGTCGGACATTTTTCGAGACATGCCCCGCAACCGGTGCAGATGTCCTCGCGCACATAGCGGGCCTTGCGCCGCACCGTGACGGTATAGTTGCCGACAAAGCCCGAGACGTCCTCGACTTCGGTCCAGGTCAGGAGCTCGATGTTCGGCTCCTGGGCCACGGCGACCATTTTCGGCGTGGAGATGCAGGCCGCGCAGTCCAGCGTCGGGAAGGTCTTGTCAAACTGGGCCATGTGCCCGCCGATGGACGGGGATTTTTCGATCAGGATGACGCGGTGACCGGAGCGGGAGATGTCGAGCGCGGCCTGGATGCCGGCGATGCCCGCGCCCACGACCATGACGTCGGGCAGAACTTCCACTTCGCGGGAATAAAGTTCCTGATGGCTGCGCACCCGGAGCACGGCGGCCTCGACGATGTGCTTGGCCTTGATCGTGGCCTGTTCCTTGTCCGGGACGATCCAGGAGCAGTGCTCGCGGATGCAGCAATGCTGCATGAGGTATGGATTGAGCCCGGCCCTGGCGCAGGCCTTCTGGAATGTCTTTTCGTGCAGGCGCGGCGAACAGGAAGCCACCACCACCCGATCCAGACCATGTTCGCGGATGTCCCGGATGATCATGTCCTGGCCGGGATCGGAACACATGAACTGGTAGTCACGCGCAACGGTGACGTTTTTCAAACCCTGGGCAAAATGGGCCACCTCCGGGCAATCGACCCTGCCCGCGATATTGGAGCCGCAATGACAGACATACACCCCTATCCTTTTGGCCATGTCATCCCCCTTGTCCCACGATCACCGAAGACTTCCGCCTTTGTTCAGTTCCAAGGTCAACTCGCCCACCAGACGCTTGAGCTTCTCGTTCTCGACAGCCAGATCCGACTGACTTGGCGCCCGGGGCTGCTCCTCGAAAATGAGGTGGCAATGATCCAGGAAGTGTCCACGCCATTTATAGTACAGACCCGGCCGCAACTCATGATTTCGGCAGATTTCGTTTACGCACCCACCCATGAGCCCTTCGAGCACGATCCGCGCCTTGGTCCTTGCGTCCCATTTGCGTTTCATCCTCAACTCCTCCCGACAGGGGATCACCCTGTCATCGGAACACGGACCGCTTGCCGGAAAGGAAAACACGAACTTCCTTTCCTCATGCCAGCACCGAAAAATACATTTCCAATTATATTTATCTGTAAAAGAACTCCGCGCCAGAGCGTCCTCGCTCTCTCATGTTGTCCGTAGAACACATTGCGTGCCGGACTTTTCATATTGAATCAATTAAGGAAGATAGCGTGAAAAATGATCCACCGGAAGACAAGAGAGAAGGAGAGAGACACGGTGCCGTTGTATTGAAACAAAAGACGTGTCTTACTTGACGAGACAAAGAAACAGTGTAGGAGAGATGCAAAGCCTTGCATCAGCCGGATCAAACGATCTCTGGCACAGTACCTCTCACCTTTGTTTCGGCTCACGCGCACGAGTCATTGTCTCGCGTGACAAGACAGCACTCAGGAGCCCTCATGAGCAACATCCTGATCATCGACGGAGACGTGAACTTTTGTCAGACCCTGATGATGGAATTAGCCAAGAAAAACCTGCACGCGACCCATAGCACAAACCTTTCCAAGGGGTTGGCCATGCTCCATGTGGGGGAGTTTTGTCTGGTCTTGCTGGGTGACGAAGCCAGTGACAGAAACAGCCTGGATTTCCTGTCCACCTTGCGCGAGGTGCCTTCGCGCCCGGAAATCATCGTGCTGTCCCGAAATCGGGACCCGGATGCGGCCGAAGCCGCGATTCGAGGCGGGGCCTGGAATTTCATGCCCAAGCCCGTCAACCTTCCGCGTCTGCTGGTCCTGGCGGAACGGGCACTGGAATATCACCGCGAACGACCCGCCAAATGCGCACCCGTCTCTCTGCGGCGCGAAGGCATCGTCGGCAACTGCCGCCTGCTCCATTCCTGCCTGGACATCGTGGCCCAGGCCGCCTCCACGGACGTCAATGTGCTGATCACCGGGGAAACCGGCACAGGCAAGGAACTCTTTGCCCGTGCCATCCACGCCAACAGCGCCCGTGCGAAAAAACCTTTTGTGGTTGTCGATTGCGCTGCCCTGCCCGACACCCTGGTGGAAAGCATGCTCTTTGGCCATGAACGGGGCGCGTTCACCAGCGCGGACAACCGCTCCGAGGGGCTCGTCAAACAGGCGGACGGGGGAACCCTGTTTCTGGACGAGGTGGGAGAGCTCCCGCTGTCCGCGCAGAAGGTGTTTCTACGGGTACTTGAAGGGCGCAGTTTCCGGCCCG
>CAXNFJ010000189.1:0-5048 GCA_964201165.1 Desulfomicrobium sp. | reverse complement strand
AATACCGGAGCTGCGTTCGGTGCGCCGCAGGCGCGATAGGCTTGGTCGGTCATGCCCTTGATGCCGATGCTGACGAAGTCGAGTGTCTGGATGACACTGGCGAGGGATTCCTGAGTGAAATAGCCGTTTGTCGCGCATCCGACGCGCAGGCCTTTGGACTTGGCCTCCGTGGCCACCCGCAGGAATGTCGGTAGCGAGGCCAGGGGGTCGTTCATGAGGAATACGATGCCCAGGCATCCGTTTTCTTCAGCCATCTCCACGACACGCTCCGGTGGCAGATGGCGCAGGGCCATGCTTTGCGGATCCATTTCGCGGACAATGACCGTGGAAATGCAGCCGGGACAATTGAAATTGCATCCCGTCGTGCTGACCTGCAGAAACTTTCCGCCGGGAAAGAAATGCAGCACGGGCATGGTCTCGATGGAGATGGGACACGTCACCAGATAGCGGTCCGGATAGCGTTCCCGCACCGCTCCCGCATCCTCTTCATAGAGTCCGCAGGCTCCGGATTTTCCTGGAGCCAGGGAGCACCTGCGTTCGCAAATTGTGCACAGCATGCGGCCTCCCTATTTGTGGACGGTGATCCAGAATCCGGTTTCTTCCCTCAGATCGATGTCGTAGTCGGGTATCTGCGCCTCGCGCAGGGCCTTCTCGTATTTGCGTACCGTCTCAATGCTCAAGTTTTTGCTGATCTTTGTCTGCCATTGCCCCGTCTGGCCATCCCTGGCCTCCATCTCACGCGAGACCTGTTCCTTGAGCGCCGCGGAGCCGAACCCTCCGCCGAGCACGGCCTTGCCTCCGGGCGACAGAACCCGGTGGATCTCGGCAAAGGCCAGGGCCGGTCGCTCCCAGAAGAAGATCGAGCCACGGCTCACGGCGAGATTCGTGGACGCGTCCTGCATGGGGATGCGGACCACGTCGCCCTGCAGGGTGCAGGAGCGGTTTCCCATGCCACGCGCCGCGATGTTTTCACGGGCGATGGCCAGCATGTATCCGGACTGGTCGAAAAAGGTCAGTTCCAGATCGCTTTGCTCGGCCACGGCGAGACCGAGGTGGCCCGTGCCGCAGCCGACATCCAGGCAGCGGCCTGAGGAGATCCCCGTGTGTTCCAGTATCTGGCGGGCAATGACCGGGTAGATGGGAGCGAAGACTTCCCTGGCGATTGTATCGAAATCTCGAGCTTTATCGGACATATTTTCCTCGCGGCGTTTGTTGGAGTGACCACGCGTGACGTTCGGGCAGATGCTTTTTTGACGTCCTGCGGAGACGGACTGTGACTTCGGGATTAAGATTGCGGAAAATATCGAAAAATGCAATCTAAAAAATACATTAATATTTTAAAAAATACATTTCTGAGAGGATGCAAGGAGGGGCGGGGATCTAGCGAGGCGGATTTTTCAGCGCGCGAGCGGGTCTTGCCTCCGCCATGGGCGGTAGGTTACGTGTCGTGTATAGCGTACAAAATCAGGGGCCGATGCCGCCGGAACGGCTGGACGTCGAGAACCAGGAGCAGGAAAATGAAAAGCGGCGAGATCAGTCTGATTTGCAACTTGAAGGCCATGCGCCAGGCGAAGGGGATTTCGCAGGCGCAACTGGCCGAGTTGATAGGGGTCAAGCGGCAGGCCATCTACGACATCGAAACCGGCAAGTACACGCCGAACACGGCCCTGGCCTTGCGCCTGGCCAAGTACATGCAGTGTACGGTGGAAGATCTTTTTGTCGAGGAAGTGAGCGGCGAGGAAGGCGTGACCCTGGTGGATGCTGTCTCGGTGGACACGATGCGTGTGGCCATGGCCCGCATTCGCGGTCAGCTTTTGGCTTATCCGTTGACCGGAAAGAGGCTCCTGCTTGAGGGTTTTGAACCTGCCGACGGCGTCATGACCCTTCATTCCGGTTCGGCCCGTCTGCTGAGTCCGGCCAGCAGTCTGGACCAGACTCTGATTCTGTTCGGCTGCGATCCGGCCTTTTCCATTCTGGGCACGCATACCATGCGGCATGCCCCGCAGGTGCGTGTGCATTGCCTCTTTGCCTCCAGCCGCAACGCTCTGCGCAAGCTTGGCGCAGGACAGGCGCATCTTGCGGGTACGCACATGCATTCTACAGCCAGGGGTGATGGAAATCTGCTCTTGGTTCGTGATTGTTTGGGCGACAGCCCGGTCACTGTGCTGGCCTTTTCGCATATTGAAGAAGGCTTGATGCTCGCCCCTGGTAATCCGGCAGGAATTCGCTCGGTGGCCGATCTGGCCGATGGCCCACGGCTCATCAATCGCGAGCCCGGAGCAGCCCTGCGCAGTCTGTTGGACGAGCATTTGGCGAAAAACGGCATTCCGGGCGCCAATGTCGTTGGGTACGATCAGGAGGCGACCACACACCACGAAAGTGCTCTGCATGTTCTCTTTGGCAAGGCTGATATAGCGTTGGGGTTTCGGGCTATTGCGGAGTCCTATGGGCTGGATTTCATACCGATTGAGACGGTTCGTTGCGACCTTATCGTTCCCAGGGATCTGCAATTTCAGCCTGAACTCGGTTATCTCCTGGACACTCTGCAGACCCGTAAGATGCGGGAAGATCTGCGTTCGCTGCCCGGTTACGAGGCCGGGGACACGGGCAAGGTCATTGCCGAATTGTGAGGAAAGTGATCCGCCGTTTATCATCTTTGAAACAATATGTCAGGGACGTAATACGGCGCAAGGCTGCCACGCAATTTGGGAAACGCGTGACAGCATCATGGGAGGAAGGCGGGGTGCCCCGCCTTCTGCCTCATTCAGAACTTGACCGACAGCTTGGCCACTACCCGATAGTCCTCGGCGGGCTGGGTCCCTTCCATGTCCGTGTACACGGCCACGGGTACGGCCAGTCCCAAGGTCGTGTTGAATTGCTCGATCATGCAGCTGAGTTCGGGGGTCACAAAAATCATGTCGCAGCCTGAGTTGGGGTCTTTGCCAACCACGCCGGGAGAGAGCTCCTGCGTGTTCTTTTCCTGGTGCACGCCGTTCATCGCCAGGCCGGCCGTGAAATATTTGTTCACGGCGAAACCATAGCCCAGATTGTACTGGAACAGGTCGCCTTTTTCCAGGTGGTGTTCGCCCTCGGTATTGATCGTGTACATGAGCTGACCATCCAGGCGGGAGCGACCGAAGACCCGTGTCGCCGACAGGGTCGCCTTGGGGTTCCACGAACCGGTGCCAAGCTGTAGGAACGGTCCCATGTACGGCTGGGTGCCGAAGGAATTGCGGTTGTCGCTGTCGGCGGTGGGGATTTCCAGGCCAAGGCCAAGAGCCAGGGAGAGGGGAGCGCCTTTCTTTTGCGACAGGGCCTGCCAGCGTCCCATGATCTGCAGGTCGCCCAGTCCCTCGACTTCGCTTGTGTCCGTCATCCCCTTGGCGTTCTTGCGTTCCAGTTCCTTGTTGAAGGCCGTCGCCGTCAGCAGGGCTTCAAAGTCTTCGAAAAGTCCGGCGCGCAACGTCAGGGAGCCTGCATGGGTCGTGCGCCGTCGCTTTCCAAACCCCGGATCATCCTGAGAAGATCCGGTGTAGATCTGGTTTTGATCAAAGGTGGTGTATCCAGTGATCAGCGCAAATTTCATGGGCTCGAACACATTGCCGTCCTGCATGGTCACTGGAGCCAGAGGCTTGGGTTGTGTAGCGTTTTGCGCGCTGGCGTATGTTGGAAAATAAAGGATGCAAATAAGCATTGTGAAAAAAAATGTGCGCATGTAAATCTCCTTTTTTTGTTTATGAGAATTCACATGCGCTTTATTTTTTGATCACGTCTACTGTGTCACGAAGTATAGTGAAAGAGTGAGTGTGTAGAGTTAGATAGTTGTTGTTATGAATAAACGCCTACATGCTTTGCGGACAGAACCTGCTCCATCCCATGATGCTTGCCGCGCCTGCGATGGTTGTTCCGTAAAAGATGACCGGCTTTGCGTTCACGAACATATCGATGCTGCCGTTGGCCAGAGTCGTGCCCGTGACCAGGAGCAGGTCGGCCCAGCGCAGAACTTCGTCTGTGGCCCATCCGCCTTCGATCAGCGCCCCGTGTTTGACCTGGCCGATGTTGTCCGGGTCCAGGTCGAGCACGCGCATTTCAAACTGATCGCTCAAGGCTTTGATCATGGCCGGCTGGTATCCGACCATGCCGATTTTCGGCTGGCCGTGGGCGCTACGAATGTGCTCGGCGATGCGTCTTGAACACTCGGCTGGCCCCGCGTCCTTGCAGTGGATCGTACAGTCTACCCGGCCCAGGCTGCGCATGACCGCGTTCAGGGTGGCCACGAAGATCGCCTGGCTCATGGGCTCCGTAAGGTCGAGGAGCACGATGTCGGCCAGACGTCCGCGATAATTGCCGTAGGTGTCGGTGAAGGCCTGGCCCTTGGCGCCGTTGAATCGGGCTTCCATCAGTTTTTCCTTGCCTTTCTGAATGGGGAAATCCTGCCCTTCGGGCGTGCCGATGGCCTGTTCCACGGTCAGGGGCGCGGCCGTGACCTCGACGCACTGCTCCATGAGCCCGGCTTCTTCCCATATTGTGATGGCCCGCGTGCGGACCTGTTCCAGGATTGTCATTGGTGTTCTCCGAAGTGTTCAGATTGCGGACATGCGCTTCAAGGTGAAGAGCATGCCACAGGAAAGGGTTCCGATGATGCCGCACAGCACAATGGCCCTATCGATCTCGCCGGTAAAGACGCAATTGTAGATTTCCAGGGACAAGGTGTTGGTCTTGCCGAGGATGTTGCCGCCGAGCATCAGCGTGATGCCGACCTCGCCCATGGACCGGCTCAATGCGAGCAGCCACCCGGCAAGCACGGGGCGCCGGATGGCCGGCAGAAGAACCAGCACGAAGGTTTGCCAGGGTGTCTTGCCGAGCACGGCCGCGACCTCCGAAAGCCGCGTGCCCTGGTTGCGCAGGGCCGCCTCCACGGGCTTGACCAGCAGCGGCAGGCCGGAAATGACCGAGGCCAGGACCAGACCGGGAAAGGCGAAGACAACCTCCACCGGCAGCGCGCGGCCCATGATCCCGCTACGGCCGAAGAGCATGAGCAGGATGAA
>CAXNFJ010000188.1:0-5069 GCA_964201165.1 Desulfomicrobium sp. | reverse complement strand
GACCACGGTCCAGACCTTGTGGAAATTCATCGACAGCACCAAGTCCTCGTTCCCGGAGGGCATGAAAGTGGTGGAACCCTTCGACACCACTCCCTTCGTGCGCATCTCCATCGAGGAGGTCGTGCGCACCCTGATCGAGGCCATGGTTCTGGTCTTCTTGGTCATGTTCCTGTTTTTGCAGAACTTCCGGGCCACTCTCATCCCGACCATCGCCGTGCCCGTGGTCCTGCTCGGCACCTTTGGAGTGCTGGCGGCCTTCGGCTACTCCATCAACACCCTGACCATGTTCGCCATGGTCCTGGCCATCGGCCTCCTGGTCGATGACGCCATCGTCGTGGTCGAAAACGTGGAGCGGATCATGCACGAGGACGGCCTCTCGCCCAAGGAGGCCACCAAGCTGTCCATGACCCAGATCTCCGGTGCGCTGGTGGGCATCGCCCTGGTTCTGTCGGCGGTGTTCATCCCCATGGCCTTTTTCGGCGGCTCCACCGGCGTCATCTATCGTCAGTTCTCCATCACGGTGGTCTCGGCCATGGTCCTGTCCGTGCTGGTGGCCCTGGTCCTGACCCCGGCCCTGTGCGCGACCCTGCTCAAGCACCCCGAGCCGGGCCATGGCCAGCACGGTTTTTTCGGCTGGTTCAACCGCTCCTTCGATCGCATGGCCCGGGGCTATCAGGGCCTGGTCGGCCACATGATCCGGCGCTGGGGACGTTCCCTGCTGCTCTACGCGCTGTTGCTCGGCGGCATGTTCATGCTCTTCCAGCGGCTGCCCACGGCATTCCTGCCGGATGAGGATCAGGGCATCCTTTTCGTCCAGGCCCAACTGCCCGTCGGAGCCACCCAGGATCGCACCCTGGAGGTCGTTAAGCGCATTGAAAACCATTTCCTGCAGGACGAGGCGAAAGCCGTGCAGTCCGTCCTGGGCGTGGCGGGATTCAGCTTTGGCGGCAACGGCCAGAACACGGCGATCTGTTTTGTGCGTCTCAAGGACTGGAACGCGCGCAAGACCGAGGACCTGAAAGTCAAGGCCGTGGCCGGACGGGCCATGGCCGCCTTCTCGCAGTATCGCGACGCCCAGGTCTTCGCCTTCGCCCCTCCCGCGGTGCTGGAACTGGGCAATGCGGCCGGCTTCGACTTCGAGTTGCAGGACATGACCGGGCTCGGTCATGACAAGCTCATGGCCGCACGCAATCAGCTCCTGGGCATGGCGTCCCAGCATCCGGATCTGGCCATGGTCCGTCCCAACGGACTGGAAGACACTCCGCAATACCGCATCGACATCGACTGGGACAAGGCCAGCGCCCTGGGCCTGGCCGTATCCGATGTGACAGGCGTCATCGCCACCGCCTGGGGCAGCTCGTATGTGAACGACTTCCTGGACAAGGGCCGGGTCAAGAAGGTCATCATGCAGGCGCAAGCGCCGTACCGCATGATGCCCGAGGACATTGGACGCTGGCATGCGCGGGGGAAATCCGGGCAGATGGTGCCCCTGTCGAACTTTGTCGCGGCCCACTGGACCAAGGGTTCGCCGCGCCTGGAACGCTATAACGGCGTCTCGGCCACGCAGATCCTGGGCATGCCCGCTCCCGGCAAAAGCTCGGGTGAAGCCATGTCCACCATGGAAACCCTGGCCAGCCAGCTGCCCGAAGGGATCGGCTATTCCTGGACCGGCCTGTCCTTTCAGGAACGTCAGGCCGGATCCCAGACGGTCATGCTCTACAGCCTGTCCATCCTGGTGGTCTTCTTGTGCCTCGCCGCCCTGTATGAAAGCTGGAGTCTGCCGGCCTCGGTCATTCTGGTCATTCCGCTCGGCGTGGCCGGAGCCCTGGCCGCCGTCAGCCTGCGGGGCCTGAGCAACGACGTCTACTTCCAGGTTGGCCTGCTGACGACCATGGGCCTGGCGGCCAAGAACGCCATCCTCATCGTCGAGTTCGCCAAGAGCCTGGCCGAGTCCGGCATGGACCTCATGCAGGCCGTGCTTGAGGCGGCCCGGCAGCGCCTGCGGCCGATCATCATGACCTCCCTGGCCTTCGGCCTGGGCGTTCTGCCCCTGGCCCTGAACTCCGGCGCGGGCTCCGGCGGCCAGAACTCCATCGGCACGGGCGTCATCGGCGGCACCATCGCTTCGACGATCCTGGGCTCGCTCCTGGTCCCGGTCTTCTTCGTGCTCGTGGCCCGGCTGGGCCTGACCCGCAAGGCGCCCAAGAATGCCACGTCACGCGCCATCATCCCCGGAGGCCATCCATGCGAAGATTAATCCTAGCCCTGATCCTGATCATGCTCAGCGGATGCGCCAGCCTGGCTCCGAACCGGGAGCGCCCCCTCATGCCCGTGCCCGATGCCTGGACCGCAAACCCGGCCGGACACAACGTCGATGATCTTGGCTGGCGGGACATCTTTCCCGACCCGGCCCTGCAGGAACTCATCGCCACGGCCCTGAACGAAAACCGCAATCTGCGCCAGGCAATCCTGTCCATGGACAAGGCCCGGGCGCAAGCCGGGGTCGCTACAGCGGACCGTTTCCCCGCCATCGACGCCCAGGGCCAGAATTCCAACCAGCGACTGCCCGCCGAGATGAACGGTGGCCAATACGTCATCAATCGCTCATGGAACGCAGGCCTGGGCGTCAGCGCTTTCGAACTGGACTTTTTCGGCCGTCTGCAAAACCTGGAGACCAAGGCCGTGGAGGAATTCCTGGCCACGGATGAGGCCAGACGCACAGTGCATATCGCCCTCGTGTCCCGGGTTGCGCAGGCCTATCTGGCTCTGGCCTCGGATCGCGAGGCGCTGACCCTGACCAGGGACACCCGCGCCAGCCGCGAGGCCACCCTGGAACTGACCCGGGCACGGGTGAGGAACGGCCTGGCCGGTGATCTGGAACGCTATCAGGCCGAGGAAGCCGTGGCCGTGACCCAGTCCGAGGAGGCCCGGCTCATGGCCCAGATCGCCATGGACGAAAATGCCCTGGCCGTGCTCACGGGCAGACCTGTCCGGGACTTGAACCTCCCGGCCCTGGCCATAAGTGAAGTCCCCCTCGGCGGACCCGCGGCTCCCGGTCTGCCCTCGGAGCTGCTGCAACGGCGGCCGGACATCCTCGAAGCCGAGCATCGACTCTGGGCCGCCGGCGCACAGATCGGCGCGGCGCGGGCCATGTTCTTCCCGCGCATCAGCCTGACTTCAAGCGCGGGCTTCGCCAGCCTGGAGCTGACGGATCTCTTTGATGCCGCCGCCAGGACCTGGACCTTCGCGCCGAGCATCAGCCTGCCGATCTTCGACGCGGGCCGAAACAAGGCCAACCTTGAAATCGCCGAAGCCGAACAGAAAATCCGCATCGCCGCCTACGAGGAGGCCATCCAGAACGCCTTCCGCGAAGTGGCCGACGCCCTGGCCAAGACCCATGGCTATGAGGGCCAGGTGGAGGCCCTGATCCGGCGCGTGAACAGCGCGGCCCAAAGCCGCGTCCTGGTAGATCAACGCTATCTGGCCGGATTGGAAAGCGCCTTTGCCCTGCACGACGCCGAGCGCACCCTGTTCTCCGCCCGGCTGATCCTCCTGAATGCCCGACTGGCCCAGAAGCTCACCGCGGTGGAACTCTTCACCGCCCTGGGCGGGGGATGGCAGGAAAGCGGGACACACGTGGCCGCAAAATAGGAAAGACCGCATGTTGTATGCGAAAAGGCGGCCTGGGGCCGCCTTTTTTTATGCGTGACGGAAGGGAAAAGTGAATCGCCCGCGACAAGGCGCCGCGCGATACGGTGCCGAGATCCTAGTTTTCGGAGAGCAGGCGGAGGTGCTCTTCGGCCAGAGCCAGAGCGCGCTTGCGGCTGGCCGGGGAGCAGTCATGGTTGAACAGATGCGCCGACACGTATCCGCTCAACGGACGCAAGGACGCCGCCACCTGTTGCCACTCAAGGGCCAGCAGGCCCGGGTCGGGAGCCGTGGCCAGGGTGCGGAAAAAACGCAGACCGACGGCGGTCATGCTGCGAACCAGGGGGGCATGGGCCGCGCGCAGATCAGCAACCGCCGCCTGGCAGACGACCCGGGTTCCAAGCCCGAAGGCGAGCATCCAGAACGCCTGCCAGTATGCGCCCAGAAGCTGACCGGCCTTGGGCCGCACGGAAAGCGGAGCCAGATCATACAGGCCGTCCCTGCGGCCCGTCGCGAAAATTTCCAGTCCCGGAAGGCGCAAGCCCTGAAGGCGCTCCCGTTGCCCGCGCAACATCGCCTCCAGCACCCGCACCACCCGCGCGGGCTTGAACGGCTCATGGCAGCGCGGACGCTCAAAGCGGCACCGCCAGCAGCCCACGCAATCCCGGGCGCTGCGCAGCACCACATGCCCCGGCTGATACGGCCCGGTCTCAGAGGCATGCACCGGCCCCATGGACAGGTTGAGCACGCGCAGGCCCGACCAGGCCGCCAAATGCATGGGACCGGTATCGGGGGTGATGAGCGCCGCCAAGGTCTGCCCGAACACGGCCAGCTGGTCGAGCTCCAGGGTTCCGCAGGCGCTGGCCACGGGCCGGGCGGCAAGGTCGCGCACTTCGCGGCACAGCTCACGTTCTCCGGGACCGCCAAGAAGGACGGGAACCAGCCCGTGCCGTTCCAGCTCCCCGACGAGTTCGGCCCAGAACACGGCCGTCGGCCGCTTGTCCGGTTCGCTGGCGCCCAGGAAAAGGCCGACCTGTCTGATATCCTCGGGCATGACGCGAGGAACGGGCCAACGGGTCTCGGCCATGACCTTGAACGGGATGACGTCCAGGGCGTTCAGGTCGGCCCAATGAAAACGGTTGTGGCGATTGTTGTGTGTCAGGGACGTGCGATATTCCTGCCAGACCCCGGCGATGCGGGTCACCCCGTCCCGGATGTATCCGCCGACGAGGCCCTCGCACTGCAGTCGTCCGGCCAGTTCCATGGACTGCGGCCGGTGGCTCAGATTGATGACCAGATGAAATTTTTTGCCCAACACCGCGTCGGCGCGCGCGGAGTCCACATAGCACACGCGGGGGCTCAGGCGCGCAAGCGGCAACGCAAACCGCGATTCGGCCATGACCCAGATCGGATGTCCGGGA
>CAXNFJ010000187.1:0-5071 GCA_964201165.1 Desulfomicrobium sp. | reverse complement strand
CTGGGTACGACCCTGGCCGAAATTCTGCTGGGCCTGGCCCTGGGCACAATCCTGGGCACAAGCGCAGCCCTGGTCATGATCCTCTCGCCCCTGCTCAAACGCTGGATGCTGCCCGTGCTGGTGGTCAGCCAGGCCATCCCGGTCTTCGCCCTGGCCCCCATCCTGGTGCTGTGGCTCGGCTATGGCATGGCCTCCAAGGTGGGCATGGCGGTGCTGATCATCTTCTTTCCGGTGGCGTCGTCCTTTTACTCGGGCATGCAGCGCACCGAACCCGACCTGCTGGAGCTGGCCCGCATCATGGGCGCTGGGCCCCTGGCCGTACTGACCACCATCATCATCCCCTCGGCCCTGCCCGCCTTCGCCTCGGGCCTGCGCGTGGCCACGGCCGTGGCACCCATCGGAGCCGTGGTCGGGGAGTGGGTCGGGTCGAGCGCGGGGCTCGGGTTCTACATGCTCCACGCCAACGCCCGCATGCAGATCGACCTCATGTTCGCGGCCCTGACCGTCCTGGCGGCCACATCCCTGGCCCTTTATTTCCTGATCGACCGCCTGCTGGACAGGCTGGTTTACTGGCAGCCGAAGCAGGGAATCCAATGAAATCCGGTATTCAATATGAGTCCCCGATCAGAGCGGGCCGGTTCGATTCGGGCCGGAGGTGGCAACTGTCTGACTGAGCCAGGCGACCCCGGCCCTAATCGAACCGGGACGCGGCCGCACAGGCGCAGCCCATTTTCCCACTCTTCAAACCACGGCGCACCGCGCCCAACCCAAGGATAATCCCTATGAAAAAAATCGCCCTCTTCCTTGCAACCCTTCTCCTCTGCGCCACTTCGGCCCAAGCCGAAAAGCTGACCGTCCTCCTGGACTGGTTCGTCAACCCCGACCATGCTCCCCTCTACGTAGCCCTGGAAAAAGGCTTCTTCAAGGCGCACGGCCTGGACGTGGAAATCATCGCCCCCTCCAATCCGAACGATCCGCCCAAGCTCGTGGCCGCCGGACAGGCCGACATCGCCGTGTCCTATCAGCATCAGCACCAGATGCAGGTCAGCGAAGGCCTGCCGCTGACCCGTATCGCCACCCTCGTGGCCACGCCGCTCAATTCCCTGGTGGTGCTGGAGGACGGCCCCATCAAGACCATCGCGGATCTGAAGGGCAAGACCATCGGCTACTCGGTGGGCGGCTTCGAGACCGCGCTTCTGAAGGTGATGCTTGAAAAAGCAGGGCTGACCCTCGATGACGTGAAGCTGGTCAATGTCAACTTCTCCCTGTCCCCATCCCTGTTCACGGGCCAGACCGATGCCGTCATCGGCGCGTTCCGCAATTTCGAACTGAACCAGATGGCGATCGAAGGGCGGCCCGGAAAGGCCTTTTTCGTGGAGGAATACGGCGTGCCCGCCTATGATGAATTGATCCTCGTGGCGGCCAGCAAGAACGTCGCGGACCCGAAGCTGCGCGCTTTTGTCGATGCCCTGGAGGAAGGGGTGCAGTACCTGATCAACCATCCTGACGAGAGCTGGAAACTCTTCGTCTCCGGCGACCGCGCCAGCCTCGACGACGAACTGAACCGCCGCGCCTGGAAGGACACCCTGCCCCGCTTCGCCCTGCGTCCCGGCGCACTCGATAAAAAACGCTACACCCGGTTTGCGGATTTTCTGCTCAAGGAAAAGATCGTGACCACGGTGCCCGAGCTTGAAAAGTGGGCGGTGGAATTGCCGTAAGCCGGATCAGACGAAACAGGGAGCAGGTTTTGCCCTCCCCGCAGAAACGCCGGATCACCGCTTAAGCGACGATCCGGCGTTTTTGTGATGTTTATCTGAAGATGAGGAGGATTGGCGCGGAGTTTACAGCGACTGTGACCCGTTTTCCTTGGTGAAAAAAGCGCCGCCAATCATCACCACAGCAAAGATGATGAGATACGCCACAACCGCCATGCGATGCGCGAAGCACGCCGCAAACATCATGAACAGACTCCCGAGCATGGCCAACGTCGGCATGATGAAGCGTTTGAACACCGGGAGATCGACCTCCTTTTTCATGAAAGCCATGAAGATCGGCAGATAGAGAGCGTAGATGGTCACAATCGGCAGTTCGGATGAGTCGAAAACGAAAAAACCGAACCACGGCGTGGTGAGGTTCGCCCCATAAAAAAACACCAGCCAGATCGCGGAGAGGAGAAGGCCAATGATCGCCGAATTTGTCGGCATGTTCGTGGCGCAGTCGATCTGCTTGAACATGGAGGGCCGCGGCCCCTCGTTTCTCGCGGCAATGGAATAGATGCCCCGGGTGCAGCCGAGCATCAACCCGTTCAGCGTGCCCAGGCACGAGATGATGACAAAGACGAAGATCATCGTCCCGCCAAGGCTGGAGAAGATGGTTTCAAAGGCGAGCCTCGCCCCTTCCTGCCCTCCGGCCATCAGCGTCTGGTTCGTGACGGCTCCCGCCAGGCCGACATAATAGAGGATATAGACCAGCATTACCGTGAACGTGCCGGCCATGAGCGCTATGGGGAGATTCCGTTTCGAATCCTGCAATTCGGCATTGATGCTGGTGGCGATGATCCACCCTTCATACGCGAATGACGTGGCGACGACCGCGGTGAACAAGGCGTTCACGGGATCGACTTCGGAAACCACGGTCGTGAAGTTCTGGACGATCATCCCGTTGTTCAGGCCGAATACGGTACCGATGACGGCCATGAGCAAAAGCGGGATCAGCTTTATGACGGTGGCCGTGACCTGAAATTTCCCGGCCAGCACAGGCGACAGCGCGTTGAGTGCGTAGCTCGCCACGAGGTAGAAGGCGGCGATGGTCATGCACTCCCCGCCGGTTATCCCCCAGCCGAACAAAACGGCCGTATAGCGGGCCGAAACCCAGGCCAGAACCGAGGTCAAGGTCGGGTAGTAGATGAGCGCCATGAACCAACCGACATAATACCCGTACTTTCGCCCCATGGCGGCTTCGGCATAGTCCACGATTCCGTTTACGCGCTCATATTTCGTGGCCATCAATGAAAATGTGTACGCGCAGGAAATCATGATCACCCCGCCAATAACCCATGCCACTATCCCAAGAGGCAAATTTCCACCGGTGGCGGTGAGTATCTTCTCTGCCTTGAAGAAGACACCACTGCCTATGACAATGCCCACAACCATGGCGATCGCAGTAAACAATCCAAATTTCTTACATAATTCTTGCGTCAAGTTAATTCCCCTTATCGTCGGCTCATAAACACAACTGAAACTGCGATATTCTTTCAAAAGCCCTTGATCCGTTTACTTCGCACGCAGTGCAGGCCGGCCTTCACGTGCGAAGCACCGAACACTGCAATACATAATATATAATTTATACCGGAACGGATGCAAAACGTGTCGATAGTGCCCAAGCAGAGGCCCCGTACCCGAGGAGTTGAACGTTGTAAATTCAAACGTAGCTCTCAAAACAAACCGCCCTGTTTGCTTCGCAATTTTTTGTGTTCACGGGGGCATTACGTGTCATACAGGCGCACGAACGTTTCCTCTCCCGTGACAAGGTCACGCTACGCCTCCTTGCATCATGCGAATTTGACAAGCGCAGGCTATGGGATTAGATGCTATTCTCCACAATGTCTTACACTCGGAGCGCATCATGTCGGACAAACGCAAACTTCCTCGAACCGCTAGCCTGAGACGTTGCGGAATCGTGTCGCCATCTTTTGAAGCCCCATGCCCGGCACGGATCATCAATCAAAGCGGTTACGGCCTGTTGCTCGAACTGGACTACCCGCTCCCCGTCGATGAGGCCCTCATCAAAATTTTTCTTGCCGACGAACTCAGAGGAAACATCGACTATGAGAACCAGGACGCCATGGTCGGCATGGTCCGCTGGTGCAAGCAGGACATGGACAGCTGGTCGGGCTTTTATCAGGCCGGCGTGGAACTCATCTCGCTCAAGCCCCGAAAAGGCATCATCTGATCACCAGGGCCAAGGTCAATTGAACACGATGGGAATACATTTCCTCCCAGATCCGGCTTCATCCAGTCGAATTGCCTAGCTTCGCCCGATGTGCCCGCTGTTGACGTCTCCTGCCTTTACGGATCACAAGAACGCTCCGCGAACCTGAACAACGGAGCTACCTATGCCAAGCACCCCGGCTCAATGGATTGAACGGCATTTCCTGACCCTGGCTGTCGGCTTCTCCGTGCTTGCCCTGCTCCATCCGCCACTTTTTGCATGGATCAAGCCGCACATCTCCCTCGGCCTTGGGATCATCATGTTCGGCATGGGCCTGACCCTGGAGTTCGCCGATTTTGCCCGCGTGGGCAGGGAGTGGCGCACGGTTGGGATCGGTGTTGGACTGCAGTACCTGCTCATGCCGTCCATTGCCTGGGCTCTGTGCCGGATACTGAATCTTCCATCCGAGGCGGCGGTGGGCGTCATTCTGGTGGGCTGCTGCCCCTCGGGCACTGCCTCCAACGTCATCGCCTATTTCGCCCGGGCCGATGTGCCCTTGTCCGTGGTCATGACCCTGGCCTCCACCCTGCTTGCGCCTCTGGCCACTCCCGCCCTGGTGGAACTTCTGGCCGGAGAGCGGGTGGAGGTGGATTTCTGGGCCATGGTCCGCTCCGTGTTCTGGATCGTGGTCTTTCCGCTCATGGACGGTCTCATTTTGCGCAGACTTCTGCGCGAACGCATGAGGCCCATGATCCGGATTTTTCCATCGATATCGGTGCTGACCATCTCCGCCGTCATCGCCTGCGTCGTGGCCCTGAATCAAAAGACCATCCTCGAGTTCCCGGCCCTGATCATGCTGGCCGTGATCCTGCACAATGGCCTGGGCTATCTGTGCGGATTCTGGGGTGCGCGTGCCCTTGGCGGCACGACCATCGCGGCCCGGACCATCTCCATAGAGGTGGGAATGCAGAACTCAGGACTGGCCGTGGCACTGGCCGGGGCTTTTTTCGGTCCGACAGCGGCCCTGGCGGGGGCCATTTTCAGCCTGTGGCAGAATCTGACCGGGGTGGCCCTGGCCAAGTTCTGGACCAGGGGAGCGTGAGTGGTGAAGAGTGAATGGCAGAAGCAGCACGTGAAGTGC
>CAXNFJ010000186.1:0-5087 GCA_964201165.1 Desulfomicrobium sp. | reverse complement strand
ATCACCGACGATGACCTGGGATTGAACAGCCGGCGCATTCGCAGCTGGGACAATTGCATGTCCCATACCTTCACCCTGGAAGGCAGCGGCCACAACCCGCGTCCGACCAAGGCCCACCGTCTCAAAAACCGGGTCGGGCACAAGTTCAGCTACTATCCGGATCTGCACGCGTTCATCGCCTGTTGCGGATGCGGCCGGTGCATCAAGCAGTGCCCCGTCGGAATCGATATCCGGCAGATCGTGAACGCAGCACAGGAGTACTCCGAATGAATGCCAATCCCTATCTCCCGGACATGGCCACCATTGTCGAAGTGATCCAGGAGACGCACAACATCAAAACCTTCCGCGTCGTGCTCAACAACGAAGAGCGGATGAAGGCCTTCACCTTCAGGCCCGGCCAGGTGGGGCAGCTCTCGGTCTTTGGCGTGGGCGAATCCACCTTCGTCATCAACTCCTCCCCGACCCGCAAGGACTACCTGCAGTTCAGCGTCATGCGCGTGGGCGAGGTCACTTCGCGCCTGCACCAGCTGCAGCCGGGCGACCAGATCGGCGTGCGCGCCCCCCTGGGCAACTCCTTTCCGCTGGAAGGTCTGAAAGGCAAGAACATCGTCTTCGTGGGCGGCGGCATCGGCATGGCGCCCCTACGCACGCTGTTCACGTACATGCTCGACAACCGCAAGGATTACGGGGATATCAC
Organism: Desulfomicrobium sp.; assembly: GCA_964201165.1. Classification (GTDB taxonomy): domain Bacteria; phylum Desulfobacterota; class Desulfovibrionia; order Desulfovibrionales; family Desulfomicrobiaceae; genus Desulfomicrobium. The sequence continues at coordinate 4,390 of CAXNFJ010000186.1, read as the reverse complement.
GCTCCTTTACGGCGCGCGCAGCCCCGCCGACCTGACCTACAAGGCCGAGTTGCCGGACTGGGCTGGCCGCAAGGATGTGAATACCGTGCTGACCATCGACAATCCGTCCGACGGCTGGGAGCACAAGGTCGGCCTCATCCCCAACGTGCTGCTCGAGATCAACCCCTCGCCCAAGAACACGGTGGCCATCACCTGCGGCCCGCCGATCATGATCAAGTTCACGTTGCAGGCTTTGAAGAAACTGGGCTTCGAGGATGAGAACATCCTCACCACCCTGGAAAAGCGCATGAAATGCGGCGTGGGCATCTGCGGCCGCTGCAACATCGGCACGAAATACGTGTGCATGGACGGTCCCGTCTTCACCTATGCCCAGCTCAAAGAGCTGCCCTCGGAACTGTAGCTGACTGTTGAGAAATACAAATATCCAGGCTGGTCCAAAATGGTGAGATGCAAGGAACAAAGAAAATTCAGGGCCGAAGCGTATTTAAAGATACGTGAGGGTCTGGATTTTCTGCAGTGACGAAGCAGATCGCCGTTTTGGGGCAGTCTGGTAGGAGACTATCATGGCAGGAATATTTAAGGCGACGGACGTTCTCCTGGCCGCCCAGGAAGTCGAAACCCGGGGCGAGGTTTTTTACAACCGCCTGGTGGACACCACCACCGAACCGAAACTCAAAGATCTGTTCACCTTTCTCGCGGGAGAAGAAAGCAAGCACCGCGAGATCTTCCGCAAGCTCTATGAGCGGGTGGGACAGGTGGAGCTTCCGGCCTGGGCCGAAGAGGACGAGTATGTAGACTATCTGAAATATCTGCTCGATTCCCACACCCTGTTCCGACTGGGCGACGTGGACCATCTGAAGACCTTCATGGGCACGTCCACGGAGGCCATCGAGACGGCCATGGGTTTTGAGAAGGATACGATCATGTTCTTTCTGGAAATGCGCGAATTCGTGCCCGAAGGGGAAAAGAAGCACGTCCAGGCCTGCATCGACGAGGAACGCTCGCACCTACGCCTATTGGCCGGCATGCTGCGAAAGTAGTCACGGGTAGACACCTCCTCCTTGGGGTTTCCGGGTACGGATCCGGGAGCCCCATTTTTTTGGTGCGTCCGGTACAGGCAGATGCGCGGCGGGAAGTCGGCGGCGGGCTGAATGTATTCGAAACAGCCTGGCAGGTTTGACATTGGAATTCGTGAATGGGCATGCTAGATTGTCATGGTAACGCGTCATACTGACGGTGAGTCATGTTGGTGTACTCAAATTTGGAGGGGTACCATGGATCCTCAAATGCGCAAGCGCCTGGATGATTTTTTCGATGTGGGTTTCGGCAAGACCACGGGCATTGATACCGCCTTGGAAATCACCAAGATCTACGCCGGCTCCGCTACGGCCGATCCGGACAAGATTCCGGACCTCTTCGTACGACTGGCGCAGCTTTTCGAGCCGCGCCTCGACATCCGTGAGTGAGCCGAATTGACAGCCTGGGTGAACTCGGCCATGAATTCCGTTTTTGTGAGTCCCTTAGTGAGGATGATATGAGTTTTTGCGTCAAGGATATCCTGCGCTTGCAGGTCGCGCCGGCCTTGGGCTGTACCGAACCCGTGGCCGTGGCCCTGGCTGTGGCCGCCGCATCGGCTGTTCTGCCGGGCAGACCCGAGCGCGTGGATCTGTGGGTCGACCCGAATATTTACAAGAACGGCCTGGCCGTCATCATCCCCGGCACGGGGGGCCTGAGCGGCCTGGATCTGGCCGGGGCTCTGGGCGCTTTCGGCGGCAACCCGGCCCTGGGATTGGAAGTGCTCGAACCCCTGGACGAAGACGCCGTGCTGGCGGCCCGCACCCTGGTCCGGGACGGGGGCGTGACCCTGCACCTTTTGCAGGACCAGCGGGGGCTCTTCATCCGGGCCGAGGTTTTTGACGGCTCCCATGTGGCCGAGGCCGTGGTCCGCGACCTGCATGACAACGTGGTCAGCGTGCGTCTGGATGGCGCGGCGTTGCCTCTTGACCAAGCATCGCCCCGGTCGGCGGCATCGGAAGATATGCCGCGCCTTGAGGCCTGGATCAAGACCCTGTCCCTGGAGGATCTGGTCCGCCTGCTCGACGACCTGGATGAGGACGACCGCGAATTTCTGATGGAAGGAGTACGCACCAATGTGCGTCTCGCCGATCACGGGCTCAAATACGGTCCGGGTCTGGGCATCGGCAAGGCTCTGGACAGGCTGGTTCGCCAGAAGCTCATCTGCCGGGACATGATCCTGGCCGCGCGCATCCTGACCTCGGCCGCGTCGGACGCGCGCATGAGCGGCGTCAAACTGCCGGCCATGAGCTCCGCCGGAAGCGGCAACCACGGCCTGACCGCCATCCTGCCCATCTGGGCCATCCGCGAATTCATCACCTGCGACGAGAAGGCCGTGCTCGAAGCCATGGCCTTGAGCCATCTGGTCACCGCCTACGTCAAGGCCCACACCGGTCGATTGTCCGCCATCTGCGGCTGCTCCGTGGCTGCGGGCGCCGGAGCCAGCGCCGGGGTGGCCTATCTTTTGGGCGGCAACCTTTCGCACATCGCGGGCGCCATCAAGAACATCACCGAGGACCTGGCCGGGGTCATCTGCGACGGGGCCAAGGCCGGCTGTTCCCTCAAGCTGGCCACGGCGGCCGGCACGGCGGTGCAGGCCGCCCTTTTTTCCCTGCAGGGCATCAATGTCATGGCCACGGACGGGATCGTCGGGGTCTCGCCCGAGCAGACCATGCAGAACATCGGCACGCTCAGCACCGAAGGCATGATCGAGACTGACCGGACCATTTTGAAAATCATGCTGGCGAAACGGTTTTCCGGGTTCTGATCCCGGTTCATTCACAAGGAGAATACACCAATGAATATATGCATTGTCGGAACAGGCTACGTGGGCCTCGTCTCGGCGGCCTGTTTCGCCGAGATGGGCAACGCGGTCACCTGCGTCGACATCAATCCGGATGTGGTGGCGCGGCTCAAGAAGGGCGAGGTCCACATCTACGAACCAGGCCTTGAGACAATGGTTCGCCGCAACGCCCAGGAAGGCCGTCTGATTTTCACCACGGACCTCTCCGAGGGTTTGAAGGACAGCCTCTTCGTCTTCTGCTGTGTGGGCACCCCCGAAGGCGACGACGGTAGCGCCGACCTGCGTTACGTGCATCAGGTGGCCCGGGACGTGGGTCGGCTCATGACCGACTACAAGATCATTGTCGACAAATCCACGGTGCCCGTGGGCACGGCCGACAGTGTGCGCGCCATCGTGCAAGAGGAACTGGACACGCGCGGGCTCAAGGTCGAGTTTGACGTGGTCTCCAACCCCGAGTTCCTGAAGGAGGGCGACGCGGTCAACGATTTCATGAAGCCCGACCGGGTCGTGGTGGGCACGGACAACGTGCGCACGGCCGAGCTGCTCCGAACCCTGTACGCCCCCTATGCCCGCAGCCGCGAAAAGCTGATCGTCATGGGCGTGCGCAGCGCGGAGATGACCAAGTACGCGGCCAATTGCATGCTGGCGACCAAGATTTCCTTTATCAATGAAGTCGCCAACATCTGCGAAAAAGTCGGGGCCGACGTGCGCGACGTGCGCCACGGCATCGGCGCGGACCACCGCATCGGCTACCAGTTCATCTATCCCGGCGTCGGTTACGGCGGATCCTGTTTCCCCAAGGACGTGAAGGCCCTGATCGGCACGGCCAAGGGCGTGGGCTACGAGCCCCAGCTCCTCTGGGCCGTGGACGAGGTCAATGACCGCCAGAAGACCATCATCGCCCGCAAGATCGAAGGATATTTCGCCGACCAGGGTGGTGTGCAGGGCAAGACCCTGGCCCTGTGGGGCCTGGCCTTCAAGGCCAACACCGACGACATGCGCGAGGCTCCGTCCCTGGAGCTGATCCGGCATTTGACGGGCCTCGGCATGCGCGTGCAGGCTTTCGACCCGGTGGCCGGCCCCAATGCACGCCGCATTCTGGAAGGCAATCCGCTGGTCACGATCTGCGAAGACCAGTACGAAGCCCTGCACGGCGCCTCGGCCCTGGCCGTGGTCACGGAATGGAACCAGTTCCGCAACCCTGATTTTTCCAAGATCAAAAAGGAGCTGATCGCCCCCATCCTTTTTGACGGCCGCAACCTGTATTCGCCGGCGCTGATGGCGGCCGAAGGGTTCGCCTATTTTTGCGTGGGCAGATAGTCGTTCGCGTTTTCGCGCAGAGACGAGGCCCCGGCCGGAGAATTCCGACCGGGGCTTTGTTGTCAGTTTGATCATGTGAATTTCAGGGATGACTCATTACTTCTCATGACAAAATAATCATTGGTACACCGTATAGACTTTAAAACTCGACTTTCGGGGTTGTTAGTAAAGTCGCCGAAACAGAAATCTATC
>CAXNFJ010000185.1:0-5094 GCA_964201165.1 Desulfomicrobium sp. | reverse complement strand
TCGCGCCGGGTTACTCTTTTCTTGGTGCCATACTCCAGTTCAGAAAAACTTACCTGACGGTTCATCATTTCCTCCAGATGCTTGTCTGAAAAGGAATTTAGCAGGTTAGGACCCAGACGAAAATGATTTAATCAGTGTTTCCCTAGGGGATCGCAGCACAGGGTCACGGGCACGCCTAGGGCCTTCAGCATGTCCAGTTCGTCGCGGATAAACGCGGTCTGCAGCCCTGCGGCATGTTCAGCGCCGAGTGTTTCCGCCAACCTCGTCTTGACCATTCCTGGTATGGGATATTTCGTGAACATGAGGACGCGCATTCGTCATGCTCCGTGTCTGTGATACAGTCCGGCCAAAAAGGAGGATGGGGCTCCGCAGTGATAGAGCAGCCTCAGCAGCAGATTGCGCAGTGTGCAGCGCAGGATTCCCTCGCGCAGGTGACGGCGAGCCGAGGTGCGCACGGGCATGGCCAGGATGCGGATCGTGTGCCCTTGGCGTCGAAGCCTGGTCATGAACTCCAGATCTTCCATGATGGGCAGAGGGGCGAATCCGCCCAGTTCGTGAAAAACACTGCGCCGCACAAAAATGGCCTGATCCCCGTAGGGTACGCGAGTCCGCCCAGAGCGCAGGTTGGCCGCCGCCGCGATGAAGGAAAGTCCGGGCCTGGCCGGGGCATAGCTCAGGCTGAAGGCTCCACCCGCAACGTCCGGGTTTGCCAAAGCCTGACGAATGAGGGTGAAGGCGTGGTCGGGCAGAAGGGTGTCGGCATGCAAAAAAAGGAGGATCTCTCCGCGTGCGGCCTCGGCTCCCCGGTTTTGTTGCTGGCCGCGTCCGGCGGGTGAGGGCAGGGTTGTGATCCGGGGGGCAGTGATGCGGGTCAGGGTATCGTGATCCGGCGCGCCGTCGACGACGATGATTTCCGCATTGTCCATGTGCTGGCGCGCCAGGAGGTCATCCAGCAGGTCGTTGATGCCCGCCTCCCGGTAAACGGGGATGATGACCGAGATTTTCATTCCACCACGATGGCCTGGCCCAGACTGCGACACAGGCAGAGCCTGCCGGAGCGGACCAGGATCAGCAGGGGTCCGCTCGCATTGGAGATCATCTCGATTTCCGTGCCCGGGGTGATGCCCATGGCCGCAAGTTTGCTCAAATGGCAGCCCTGGGTTTTCGACAGGCAGCGGACCACTGCTTTTTCCCCGTCTTTGAGGTCGCACAGGGTGCGGACCCCGTCGCTTATTTCCTTAGACTTGCAGAAAAACATCACCACCCCATGCGCATGCCGAGTTGATAGGCTGCTGTAGCCAGGGCAAAGGCGAAGCCGGTGTTGAAAACCACACTGAACGCGGCCCAGCCCCAGGAAGCCTCGCGGGCAATGGCGACCACGGTCACGAAACAGGGCGAATACAGGAGCACGAAAAGCATCAGGCTCACGGCGACGCTGGTGTTCCAGCCCTCGGCGGAGGCAATGCGTTGGGAAAAGGCCTGGTCTTCCTCGTCACTCATGGAGTGGGCCGTGGCCAGGGTCGAGACGATGACCTCCTTGGCCGCGATCCCGCCCACGAGGGCGATGTTGGTCCGCCAGTCGAATCCGGCCCAGGACGTGACGGGTTCGATGCCGCGGCCCAGGCGTCCGGCCAGGGAGTTGATCAAGGTCTGTTCCTTGAGCCGTATTTCGGCGCTGGCGATGGCGGCTTCCAGTTCCTGGCGGATTCCGTCCTGCGGTTCCTCGGTCAGGCGCTGCTGAAGGCGTGCGATTTCGGATTGGATCGGAGCCGCGATTTCCGGAGACAGGGTCGGAAAGGTCATCATGGCCCAGATCAGCACCGATATGGCCAAAATCACGGTGCCGGCTTTCTTGACGTACTGCCAACCGCGTTCCCAGGTATGCAGGAGCATGCCCTGGGCCGTAGGCATGCGGTAGGGCGGCAGCTCCATGACAAAGGGGGTGGAGGGTCCGCGAATGACGGAGGAGCGCAGAATCTTGGCCACCACCAGGGCCGAGGCCCAGCCGGCCAAGGTGATCAGGAACATGACCCTGGCACCGTACCCCGGAAAAAAAGCGGCCGAAAGGAGGATGAAAACCGGGACCTTGGCTCCGCAGACCATGAACGGGGCGGTGAGCAGGGTGGCCAATTTTTCTTTGGGGCTGCGCAGGGTGCGGGCGGCCATGACACCGGGCACGGCGCAGCCGCCGGGAATGCCGCCGGAAATAATGAACGGCACGACGGAGCTGCCGTGCAGGCCGAAGGTCCGGAAGACCCGGTCCAGCATGTAGGCCATGCGGGCCATGTACCCGGAGTCCTCCAAAAACGTGATGCCCAGGAACATGATCAGGATGAGCGGCACAAACCCGAGCACCCCGCCCACGCCGGCGATGATGCCGTCCACGATGAGCGACCTGGCCAGACCGGCCGGCAGCCGGCCTGCCAGGGTGGACAGCCAGGCGAAGAATGACTCCACCCAGTCCATGGGCACTTGACCCACGGCAAAGGTCAGGCTGAACAGACCGTAGAGGACGCCGAACATGATGATCGGTCCGGCGACCTGATGGGTCAGCACGGTGTCGATCTTGTCCGAGAGGTCGGCCCGGTTGTGCAGATCGGGTGTGATGGTTAGCACGCCCTGGCGCAGAATTGAGGTGATGTAGCCGTAGCGGTAGTCGGCCACAAGAAATTCGGGCTGGGTGTGCAGCGTCTTTTCGCAGTGCCGGGCGACATCTTCGACCATGTCGCGCATGCGGCGGTGCAGCTCGTAATCCTGCTCGAAAAGCTGGCGCACGACGAGGTCGTTTTCCAAAAATTTGAGAGCCAACCAGCGTGGCGGATAGGTGGCGGTCAAAAAATCATGGGACGTGATCAGATCGGTCATTTCCTGCAGAACCGGGTCCAGATCGGGGCCGTAGGAAATGTGCAGCGGGGTCCATGATTTTTGTGGGTGGGCCAGGGCGGCATCCAACGCTTCGCGCACGCCAAGGCCGGTGCGGGCCACTGTGCGGACCACGGGCAGGCGCATGAGGCTCGCCAGCCGGGCTTCGTCGATGCGCATGCCCTTGGCTTCGAGGGCGTCGACCATGTTCAGGGCCAGGGTCACGGGAATGCCGAGCTCCAGAAACTGTACCGTCAGATACAGATTGCGCTCCAGGCTGGTAGAGTCAAGCACGTTGATCACGCTCTGAGGACGCTCGTGGATCAGGAAATCGCGGGCGACGAGTTCTTCCTGCGAATAGGCGGTCAAGGAATAGGTGCCGGGCAGATCCACGACGCGGATCAATCCCTCGGGCGCGGGTACGTACCCTTCCTTTTTTTCGACGGTGATGCCGGGATAATTGCCTACGTGCTGTCGCGAGCCGGTCAGGGCATTGAAGAGGGTGGTCTTGCCCGCGTTGGGGTTGCCGGCCAGGGCGATGGTCGCGGTGACGGGTTCAGACAAGGTCATCTTCCGGGAGTTCGACGGTGATGAAGTCCGCTTCGCTGTTGCGCAACGTCAGAGTGAAACCCTTGAGGCGCAGGGCTACGGGATCCTTCAAGGGCGCGCGGCCAAGCACGGTGATTTCCGTTCCGGGCACAAGCCCCATGTCCCGGATCCTGCGGCCAAGTTCCCCCTGGGCGGCGATGGTTTTTATGATGCCGTGCTGGTCCACGCGCATTTTACGCAAATTGACGATAGTGGGCACAAATTCTCCTCGATGCGTTCTCATTTCGACCTATATCTTGAAATTTTATTTAGTCCGTCTAATTTGTCAAGCCGCAGGGAACATCCATATGACGGGGATTTGATGGCAACACTTTGAATTTGTGATTGATTCTTTGTGACACTCCTCCCATTTCCGAAGCGTCACTTCCAAAGGTTGGGACATGAACCGTTCCGTGCCCAGGATGCCCCGACTACCGCTGACATTTGTCATCCTGCCGTTCAAGACAGGCACGGATGCATTCGCTGCAGTTGGTGCAGGTGTCGCGCTCATTGCAGGTTTTGGTGAAGGCTTCCAGCCAGTCCTTGCCTGTGCGGGGGCAGGTCATGATGAACCGAGCGAATTTGGTCAGGGTCTCCAGGCTTTCGTCGTCGATGTGGTGTTCGAGCTTGCAGGCTGTGTCTTCCGCCACTTCCGGCCGGATCTGCAGAAAAGTGTGCAGGAAGTCGAACAGCACCTTGTGGCGATGCACGATGCGCGTGGCCGTGCGGAAACCCTCGGGAGTAAGGGTGACCGAACTGTATGGCTGGTAGTTGATCAGCCCTCGCTGGGAAAGTTTTTGCAGGGCGTTGGTCACCGATGCCCGCTGCACGCCCATGGCGTCGGCGATATCCTTGGCCCTGGCCTCGGAGTGGAGGGATTCCAGGGAAAAGATGACTTCGAGATAGTCTTCCAGATTGGAGGACATGTGATCCATGATTGCCTGCGTCCTGTTGGTGTTGCGAAAATTGTTAGATATGACTACAAAGATCGCCACGAAGAGGCAAGGGGAAGATCAGCGGGGAAAGTTCTTTTCAGACAATGCAAAAAATCGTAGAAATTTTCATTACGTTAAGAGAGACGAACGAGGAGAGATATTTTGTCGACAGCACCACTGCTTTCCATGGAAGAGACTCTGGAGCGCATGTCCGGGGACCGGGATCTTCTGGCCAACTTATTCCAGCTTTTTATGGACGATGCTCCCAAAAAACTCAGCAAGATCGAATTGTATGCCGAGCAGGGAGAGTATTATCAAATCGAGCGCGCCGCCCATTCCTTGAAAGGGGCGGCGGCCACGGTCGGGGCGGCCCAGCTCTGTCAGCTCGCCGCGGAGTTGGAGCTTGCCGCCAAGGGGCGGTTGCTGGAGCAACTCGCGCAGCTGCAGCGAGATCTGGCGCGGGTCTGCGACCAGACCCTGACCGCCATGCGCGAATTCAGCGCGTCGAATTAGCTCTGGCCGGGCATGGTGAACATGCCATCCTCATAAATGACCGTTTTTGTGCCGTCGCGCAGGAAAGCGGTCACTTTTTTGGGCTCTGTGTTGACCAAGTCCCAGTGCAGGGCGGAATCGTTGAACCCCAGCTCCTTTTTCCGCTCATCCGTCAGCTCGGCCGGGTCTCCGGCATAGGTGTCCGCATAGGACGCCC
>CAXNFJ010000184.1:0-5097 GCA_964201165.1 Desulfomicrobium sp. | reverse complement strand
TACGCACGTCCAGGACGAGTGATCCTGCCGTGGCGTTGGCGTCCATTGCCGTGCCATTGACGTTCATTGCCGTGGCATTGCCCTCCGCCGCCGCGACCTCGCTGTAGCCAAGGATCAGGGCATTGCGCTCCGGACCCAGGACACCCATGACCGCCTTCAGACGCGACGGAGTCAAGGGCTTGCTCAGAATGGCCTGCACCTCCTGACCCAGGGCGGCCTCAAAACCCCTGTCCATGACGGAGACCTGGCCGCCCTCGTCCAGGACGGGGACCGCCACGCGCTGATCCGCCAGGACGGGCACCGTCCACAGCATCATCACCAGCCAAAGCCCGACCACTCCTCTTCGCATGCAGATCTCCTTCTGAACAAAATTCAAGCACAGATAGCCGAACACGCGCGCGGTCACGAATCCGACTCCAGAAACGCCGCGGCCCTGGCCACAATGCCCGCCACATCGCCCGCTTCGTGCCACGCGATCTCCCCGTCCTTGTGAAACCAGGTCAGTTGGCGCTTGGCGTAGGCCCGGGTGCTGTGCAGCCACTCCCGCCGGGCCTGCTCCAGGCCCAGCCCATCCAGCAGGACGCCCAAAAGCTCCGGACAGCCGATGCCTGAAAATCCCGGAGCGCGCCGGTCCGGACACTGTTCGAAGGCCAGGCGCACCTCTTCCAGCGCCCCGGCGTCGAGCATCAGCTCGATGCGCCGGGCCAGCCGGGGAGTCAGGGCCGGCAAATCCGCGGCCAGCCCGATCTTGAGGACCCGAAGTCCGGCCGGACGCCGCGTCTGGCCATGCCACCAGGTCAGGGTCCGGCCCGTGGCGGTGAACACTTCCAGGGCGCGGCAGATGCGCTGGGGATCATTGGGATGGATTTTGGCCGCGTAGTCCGGGTCGACAAGCTGCAAGCGGCCATGCAGAACCTGCGACCCCAGGGCTCGGCACTCATTGATCACGCCCTCGCGAATGCCCGGGTCGATATCCGGGATGGGGGCAAGGCCGTCGACCAGGCTCTTCAGGTACAGGCCCGTGCCGCCGACCAGGATGGGCGCGAGGCCCTGCTCCCGATACGCCCGGGCCCGGGCCAGGATCTCGCCGGCAAAGGCCCCGGCCCTGACCGGCGTGTCGATGGCAAGGTAACCATACAGGGCATGCGGGCACACGGCCCGCTCCGCCGGAGTCGGCTGGGCCGTGACCACGCCGAGGCCCGCGTAAACCTGCCTGGAATCGAAATTGACCACGCCGCCGCCCAGGGCCGTGGCCAGGGCCAGGGCTGCGGCGGTCTTGCCCGTGCCCGTGGCCCCGACCAGACAGATCAGTGACAGATCCTTCATGCCTGTTGCGGTCCCTCCGGAGCGGGCAATGCCGGGGCGGCCTGCGCTTGCTCCATGCGCGCGGTGATCCGGGCCAGGATGGTGTCGGGCACCAGCCCCTCGATGACCCCGCCGAGCCGCGCCACATCCTTGATGATGGTCGAGCTGATGTACAGCCAGCGGTAGTCCGTCATCATGAAGACGGTGTGGATGCTGGGCTTGAGCTTGCGGTTCATGAGGGCCATCTGGAATTCGTATTCGAAATCCGAGACGGCCCGCAGTCCGCGCAGGATGGTGTTTGCGCCCTTGCTCGGCACATAATCGACCAGGAGCCCGGAAAAACCCTCCACCTCGACCCGGTGTTGGCCCCGAAAGACCTCGCGGATCATGTCCACCCGCTCGTCCAGGCTGAAGAGGGGTTTCTTGCCCGAGTCCTTGGCCACGGCCACTATGACCCGGTCAAAAACCTCCAGCCCACGCCGCACAAGACTCAAATGCCCGTTGGTGAAGGGGTCGAAGCTGCCCGGATAGATAGCCACACGCTCTATTTTCTGCGCCATATGCAAATCCTTGTTTGCCCGTAGAGTTTATCGCGAATCAACAAAAGATCCTGGTGCGGAGGGTCTTCAAAGGCCAGCCCGGCTTCCACTTCGGCGCACAGGAGGCCTTCCCGCGCCAGCCCCTCCCCTTCCAGCAGCAGGCGCAACGTAGGCAGAAAGAGGTCCTTGCCGTAGGGCGGGTCGATGAACACAAGCCCGAACGGCCCAACGCTCCCGCTCAACCACCGCAACGCGTCGCCCTTGACCAAGGCGAACCGCTCCCGCTCCACGCCCAATGCTTCCAGATTGGAGCGGATGAGAGAGGCGGCCTTGGCCGCCTTTTCTACAAAGACCGCGCCCAGGGCTCCCCGGCTCAGGGCTTCCATCCCGAGAGAACCGCTCCCGGCGAAGATGTCCGCCACGCGGGTCCGGCCCCAGTCCAGACCCTGGGATTCGAGCATGGAAAAAAGGGACTCCCGAACCTTGCCCGTGGCGGGCCTGTAGCCCGGCCCCTCGGTGGTTTGGATCCGCCTGCCGCGATAGGCCCCGGCAATGATGCGCACGCCCTACTCCTTCCGATCCTTCTCTTTCTTTTCGAACATCAGCTCCGAAAGGATGGAGGTGAAGCGGGAATTGATGTCCAGCAGATTGCCGCGGATTTCCACCTGGTTGGTCATCCCCATGCGCTGGAAGTATTCCACCCGTTCCTGCACCTGGGCGAGCTTGCCGGCCGTTTCCTCCAAAAGATAATTCCAGTCGATGCGCGGCGCGGCCAGGGTCGGACGCGCGGTCATTTCGAAGCGGCCGCCCTTTTCCAGCAGGCATTCGTCGAGATAATCGGGAATGTGCACGGTCAGCTTGAACCTGTCCCGGATCAGCTCGGCCAGCGTTTTCTGACCGGAATGCTCGCCGTGGACCAGATAGACCTGCACTTCCGGGCTGCGGAAATGGGACAGCCAATCCAAAATCTGCGATTGACCGGCATGGCCCGAAAAACCGCCGATGGTGAACACCTTGGCCTTGACCGACAGCTCTTCGCTCAAAATCCGGATGGTCTTGGCTCCGTCGACGATGCGCCGGCCCGGCGTGCCTTCGGCCTGGAACCCCACAAAGACGATGGACGCCCCAGGTTTCCAGATATTGTGCCGCAGATGATGCTTGATGCGCCCCGCATTGGCCATGCCGCTGCCCGCGATGACGATGGCCGGTTCCTGGGCAACATTGATGGCCCGGGACTCCTCGACCGTCAGGGTAAAACGCAGGTTGGGCAATTCCAGGGGATTCTCGCCCTTCCTGACCAACTCCTTGGTCTGCTGATCGTAGTAGTCCCAGTGTCGGCGGAAAATTTCCGTGGCCTTGATGGCCAGGGGGCTGTCCACATACACGGGCATGTCGGCCGGCAACCGCCCTTCCTTGTGCAGCAGGTACAAACTGTAGAGCAGCTCCTGGGTGCGCTCCACGGCAAAAGCCGGGATGATGACCTTTTCTCCGCGCTCGTAGCTGTAGGCGATGGCCTCGGCCAGTTCATCCCGGCTCTGGGCTTCGTTTTTATGATTACGGGCGCCGTAGGTGGATTCCAAGAAAAGAAAATCGGCCGTTTCCACGGTCTGCGCATCGGGAATCAGGAGCTGATTGGGTCGCCCCAAATCACCGGAAAAGACCAGCTTGGTCTCCTCGTCCCCTTCCTTGACCCACAGCTCGATAAAGGCCGAACCCAAAATGTGTCCGGCATCGTTAAAAATCACCCGAATGCCGGGGGCCGGTTCGAAGACCTGATTGTAGTCCTGGGTCTTGATCTGTTGGAGGATTTTTTGGGCATCCTCGACCGTGTACAGAGGCTCCACCGGGGGATCGCCGGCGCGAAGTTTCTTGGTGCTGCGCCACTGGGCTTCGGTCTCCTGGATGCGCGCGCTGTCCTCGAGCATGATCCCGAGCAGTTCCTTGGTCGGAGACGTGGTGTAGACCAGCCCCTTGAACCCCTGGGCCGCCATGCGCGGGAGCAGACCCGAATGATCGATATGCGCATGGGTCAGCAGAATAAAATCCAGAGATTCGGGACGATACATGCCGTTTTCGTCCCAATTACGCATTTCAATGCCCCTGTTGCCCTGATGCATGCCGCAATCAATGGCGAAGCGGCCCTGCTCGCACTCCAGCACGTAGCAGGAGCCGGTCACGGTCCGTGCGGCGCCAAGAAAGGTTATCTTCATGAGTTTCTCCCAATATTTCAGATAGATGTACCCAAAGTAAAACATCAGCCCATTGCCCTGGGGCGGATGACTGTGCTAGCTCGCACGAACATGAACACGCTAGGGCCACGAGCCGCGCAACAACCTTTTTCCGACAAAGACGAATCCCCATGATCAATCTGGACAAACTCAGCGACCGGGACCTTCCGCCCTTGAAACCCATGGTCCTCCGGCTGTGGCAGCTTTTGAACTCCCAAAACACCCGGCTGCAGGAGATCGTCGAGGCCATGAGCGCCGAACCTGTCCTCTGCGCCCGGATCATGGCCATCTCCAATTCCCCCCTGTACCGTGGCCTGGAGGAAATCAACTCGCCGCAAAAAGCGCTTGTCCGGCTGGGCTTAAACGAGGTCAAGGGAATCGTCTACTACCTGACCCTGGCCGATTCGGTCCGCAAAAACGCATTTCCGCCCTCGTTCTCGGTGCGCAGGTTCTGGACCCACAGCCTCAGCACGGCCCTTTTGTGCAGAAAACTCATCCAATACTACCCCCAGTCTTTTCCCCTGAACCCGGAAGAACAGGATGGAACCTATCTGGCCGGACTGCTGCATGATATCGGCTATGTGGTCATGGCCTCGCTCATGCCGGGCGAATTCACGAACATGACCAGAATCTGGGAAGCTGGCGGGCGGCAAGCCCAAGAGGTCGAGGAAGAGATTTTCGGGGTCAGCCACCCCATCCTCAGCGCCAAGGCTCTCAAATTGTGGAAATTCCCAAAAAATGTCCAGCTCGCCGTGTATGCCCATCATCGCGCCATCGCCGACGACTCCCCACCCCCTGCCATCATGCTCCTCAAACTGGCGGATTATCTGGCCACGGAGGGGGGCTATCACTTCAACCCCATGTATTCGGTGGAAATCAAACGCCAGACCATCCCTGCCTTCATGCTGGAAAACGACTACCAGCCCCTGATTCAGGAAGTGTCTCTGAAGGTGGAGATGCTCGTCAGTCAGGCCTTTGCGTAAGGGTCACGTCCGGGGAAGCGGAGCCGGCGCGCATTGCAGCGT
>CAXNFJ010000183.1:0-5132 GCA_964201165.1 Desulfomicrobium sp. | reverse complement strand
TGTGGCGAAATCCTGAAGGACGTAACTTGAAGTTTGCAAGTCGAGAACGCTGCGTGTGCCAATATCCTGTGACAGGAGCCTGCACGCGTACTCCAGCCAGCGTACAACAGGGCCTATGGAGCACATGTCGACGTGTTGTTCGGTGAACCACATCTGGTGAAATACATTTTTAAAATGCCCACCATAGGAGATGAGCCCCGCGAGATCTATGCTTTTGCAGTAGGCAATCTCTTCGCGCTTTTCTATTTTTGAACATTTCGACCAGCTCTTATCTTTGAGATACAGTTCGTTGAGCCGGGGCTCATGGCCGTGCAGCAGACCATTGGGATCATATACGCGCACCGGGCTGTCTTTATCCAGAGCATAAATCAGCGCTGCTCTGCTTGGACCGGAGAAGCGTGTCAGTCCATTGCACAAGCCGTCATGGATGTGGTCGATACATTTGAGCAAAAAGAGATCGTGCATGGATAACTTCCAAGGATTTTTGAAGAGAGCTACTCCACGCTTGGGATACGGTCAACGTGTCCGCGACAATCAGCCTTGCCCCTTTTTTATGAGCGCTTAGATGAAGCTGAGTAACCAGGAGGATCTTATGCATGAAGTCAGTCTGAACCGGGTCATCACGGATTATCTTTCCGGACAGGAAATCATGGATACCACCTATGAGGATCTGCGCCAGGCTTTGGCCCGGATGCTGGTCGAGGACAGGAAATATCCACGAGAGTCCATCCGATCAAAATATGAATTGTCCTACCCTGTTAATGGCGAAGCACAATCAGTGCTTTTGGATCTAACCGTTTTTTCTCCAGGCGGACAGCCTCTGTTGGTTCTTTTCTTCTGTCCCGGCGAGGTCGGAACCTTTGTGCGTGAAAGCTTGGCCGCAGCCAGGATTCACTTGCCCCCGTTTCCACTTGTTGTTGTTACCGATTCCATGGAGTTGCAACTTTTGGAAACAAGGACAGGGGCGGTGCTGGGCCACGGTTTTTATGCCGTACCCTTGTGGAAGAATTTGTCTGTGTTGGCTGATGCCCATCCCTGTCCGTCCTTGGGAGAGGAGCGGTTGCTTAAAGAACGCAGAATCCTTTTTGCCTATGATGGCCTCGGCGGACCTTGTTGCGGCGGCGAATGCGGCGTGTAGACGTGGTGCGGCCTAGAGGTCGCACCATTTTTCGTGTTGAACGGAAGTCCAGGTGCCAAGCGTTTCCGTCAATTCCTCCTGTGAGACACCCACAGCTCCAACCTGGCCGACCACCAGTGCGGCGGCGCAATTGGCCAGCATGCAGGAGCTGAGCAGGTCAAGACCCGAGCTGAGCCCAAGGGCGATTACGGCAATGACCGTATCTCCGGCGCCTGTCACATCGAAAACTTTCTTGGCCATGGTCGGCAGGTGGTACACGCCTTGGCCCGGCAGAAAAACGGCCATGCCTTCGGCGCCGAGGGTGATGACCAGAGTGCTCAACCCATTTTTGCCGATGATCTTCTTGCCGGCCGCGATGATGTCCTCACGCCCGGAGATGGGCATTTCGGCTCCCTCGGACGCTTCCTTTGAGTTCGGGGTCATGCAGTACAGATTGGCATAGTGGGGAAAATTACAGGTCTTGGGGTCCAAGATGACTTTTTGTCCTGGTTTTTTCCGCCCGTCGAACCAGCGGAGAAATTCCGCGGAGATGACGCCTTTTCCATAATCCGAGAGAATTATGGTATCAAAAGCGTCGATCCGGCTTTCCACCGTCTCGATGAGCGTGGAAAATTCCCGTGTGTCGAGGGGCCTTGACGTCTCCCGATCCACGCGCAGCATTTGCTGATGCGCGGCCATGATTCTGGTTTTCAGTGTTGTTTCCCTGGAAGAGGAACGGATGAGGTGACGTTGTACCTTGAGGGTGGCGCAGATCTCGTCCAGGCGTTCTCCATACAGGTCTTCCCCGCAGATGCTGATCAGGGTGGGGATGCCTCCCAGAGTAGCCACGTTTTGGGCCACGTTGCCCGCTCCGCCGATCTTGAAGACCTGTTCCGTTATCTTGACGATGGTCACCGGAGCCTCGGGGGAAATACGCTCAACGATTCCCCGCTGGTATTGATCAAGCATGATGTCCCCGATGATGAGCACCTTGGAACCGATCATGCGTGAGGCATTGAAAGCCAAATTCATTATTCCTGCTCCTTTGCCATGCGTTCAAGGAAAGTTGCGATTTTTTCCCGTTCTTCATTGCTTGCGTAGGAAAACACTATTTTTCCTTTTTTCTGCGTTCCCGAGTGGTTGATCGTAAATGTCGAGCCCAGGGACTTGATCACGTTCGAGATGTCTTCGACCATCGGTTTGGGCCGGTGTTTTTTTTCTTTCTGGTTGGCGTTTTTATTCTTGAATTTTTTGATCATTTCTTCGGTGGCCCGAACGGTCATGCCTTTGGTGACGACCTTGTCCGCCAGAATCCCGATGCTTTCAGGATCTTCGATCCCGAGCAAAGCCCGGGCGTGACCAGCGGAGAGGGTGTTGGTCTCCAGCATGCGCTGCACCTTTTCCGGAAGTTTCAAAAGTCTGAGGCTGTTGGTCACGGCCGGCCTGCTCTTGCCGATCTTGTCCGCCAGTTCTTCCTGGGTGATTTCGAAATGCTCTTTGATCTGCCCCAGGGCGCGAGCCTCTTCAAGGGGATTCAAGTCTTCGCGTTGCAGGTTTTCAATCAGCGCGATGGCCATGCTCTCGTAATCGTCCATCTGGCGGACGATGCATGCCATGGTCGTCAATCCAGCCATTTGGCTGGCGCGCCAACGCCTTTCCCCGGCAACGATTTCGTATTTTCCAGGAGTCGGCATCGGCCGCACCAGAACTGGCTGAATGAGTCCTTGGGCTTTGATGGAGGCGGCCAGTTCCTCCAGAGCCAGTTGATCGAAATGGTGGCGCGGCTGATGGATGTTGGGGCTCAGGGCCTGGATGTCCAGGGTCACTATTTCCGCATCATGTTCGGGTTCGACATTGCGGCTTTTGATGAGTACATCAAGTCCTCGTCCAAGCCCGCGTTTTTTCATGGTCATAGTTTTCCCCGCGGATGTTTGCGTCAAGGGCCGTTGACCCTTCGCGTTATTTGAGAATCTTCTGAGTCAGAAAACCTTCAACGTCTGGAGCCCGTGTGAACAAGGATACCGCCATCAGATATGTCGTTGACGCCCAAGGTCAGCCGCAAGGTGTTTTTTTGGAAGAGGAGATGTGGCAGCATGTCTGCGCCCACGTCCTCTCTGTGGTTGAGAAACTCTACCCCACGGATACGACCTTTCCCGAGCCCATGGGAGACTTGCAGCTCCTCGAAAAATACTGGGATTTGCGTTACGAGCTGCCCACGGATGTCAATTGCGAGCACTGCGGGGCGTCCACTCCGGACTGGAAGGCGGACGAACCTCGCAAATTCACCTTGCGTGCGGCCAACATGGGCGGTTTGCTCTCCTTCACGTGCGTCTCCTGCAAATCGCGCATTACGAAGCGCCATTTCAAAGACAAGGTCACGGTGACCTGTACCCCTCAATTGCCCTGCTCGTGCGGTTGAAGCCGCTTGAGCTCGATGATTTCCTGGGCAAGGGTGATGTAGGATTGCGTGCCCAGTGAACGGATGTCATAAAGAATTGCCGGCAAGCCGTGGCTTGGGGCCTCGGACAAGCGCACATTTCTCGGGATTGACGTTGTAAAGACAAGCTCTTTGAAGTGGTCGCGGACTTCGCGTTCAACCATGAAGGAGAGCTTGTTCCGTTTGTCGAACATGGTCAGCAGGATACCCAGGACATCGAGTTCCGGGTTCAGCCTTTCCTTGACCAGGGCATAGGTCTTCATCAGTTGCGCGATCCCTTCCAAGGCGTAATATTCGCATTGCAGCGGAACCAGGAGCCACTTTGCCGCGCAGAGGGCATTGATGGTGATGAGTCCCAGGGATGGCGGACAGTCGATGAGGATGAAGTCGTAATCCGGGCTGACCGATGCCACTATTTTGCGCAGAATGAATTCCCTGTCCTTCTCATCGCTCAGTTCTATCTCCGCTCCCACCAGATCCGGGGTCGAGGGCAAGATTTTCAAATACTCCATGCCAGTGCCGATGATGGCCTTTTTTGCGTCCTGCGGAGCGAAAAGCGCTTGATAGATCGACTGCCGTAACCCGCCCACATCGACACCCAGTCCGCTGGAAGCGTTGGCCTGCGGGTCGCAATCAATGACCAGCACCCTTTTTTCCATCGCGGCCAAGGATGCGGCCAAGTTCACGGTGGTGGTGGTTTTGCCCACCCCTCCCTTCTGATTCGCCAAAACGATTGTTTGCGCCAACTGTCACTCCTCCTGATCCTGATGTTTCACGGGAAACTACGCGCGGTAATAATCCTTGTACCAGGCAATAAATCTTTCGATTCCGTCTTCGATGGTTGTGGAGGGCTTGAATCCGACATCGGATATCAGGTCGTCGATATTGGCATACGTGGCGGGTACATCTCCCGGCTGGATGTCCATGTAATTGCGGATCGCCTTCTGACCGAGGGCATTTTCGAGCACGGTGATGAATTGTTCCAGTTCGACAGTGTTGTTGTTGCCGATATTGTAGAGCTTGTAGGGAGCAGGGGACGTGCTTGGATCCGGGTTTTGGCCGTCCCAAAGAGGATTGGGCCCGGGAATATGGTGTACGATGCGGAATACGCCTTCAACGATGTCGTCGATGTAGGTAAAATCCCGACGCATCTTGCCATGGTTGAAGACATTGATGGGCTTGCCCTCGCGAATGGCCTTGGTAAAGAGATATAGGGCCATGTCGGGTCTGCCCCAGGGCCCGTAAACCGTGAAAAATCGCAGTCCGGTTGTTGGCAGTTTGTAGAGATAACTGTAGGTGTGAGCCATCAGTTCGTTTGATTTTTTACTGGCTGCATAGAGGCTGACGGGGTGATCGACATTATCGTGGACCGAAAAAGGCATGGATGTGTTCAGCCCGTATACCGAACTAGAGGATGCGTACACCAGGTGTTGTGTGGAGAAGTGACGGCAGCATTCCAGGAGATTGGCAAAGCCGACCATGTTGGAATTAACGTATGACTTAGGATTGATGAGTGAATAGCGTACTCCGGCTTGAGCAGCCAGATTCACGACATGTGTGAAGCCATGTGTTTTGAAA
>CAXNFJ010000182.1:0-5140 GCA_964201165.1 Desulfomicrobium sp. | reverse complement strand
AGGTGGCCAAGCTCATCAACGGTTATTATCTGAAAGATACCGTGGTCAAAGCCGCCGACGGCACCGAGACGGTGATGAAGGCCGGCAGTCAGGTCAACGGCTTCCCCAACTTGAAAGATGACGGCTCCACCTGTTCCGGCAACTGGATCTATGCCGGTTCCTACACGGACAAGGGCAACATGGCCGCCCGCCGCGACAAGACCCAGACCCCCGCGCAGGAAAAGGTCGGCATGTACCCGAACTGGTCCTGGACCTGGCCGGTCAACCGCCGCATCATCTACAACCGGGCTTCCGTGGATCTGGCCGGCAACCCCTACCAGCCCGATAAGCCGGTCCTGGCCTGGGACGCCCCCAACAAGAAATGGATCATCGATGTCGTCGACGGCGGCGGAGATCCGGGCGCCAAGCATCCCTTCATCATGCAGCAGCATGGACTGGGCGCGCTCTACGGCCCGGGCCTGAACGACGGTCCCCTGCCCGAATACTACGAACCGCTGGAATGCCCGGTCACCGAGCACCCGTTCTCCAAGCAGCTCAACAACCCCACGGCGCTCATATTCGCCGACGAAGCCCACAAGCGCACGACCTGCGACCCGCGCTTCCCCTTCGTCTGCACCACCTATCGAGTCACCGAACACTGGCAGACGGGCGTCCTGACCCGCTGGCTGCCCTGGCTGACGGAAGCCCAGCCCCAGATGTTCTGTGAAATGAGCGAAGAGTTGGCTGAACTCAAAGGCATCAAGAACGGCGAAAAAGTCATTCTGGAGAACCCGCGCGGGCAGCTCTGGGCCATCGCCATTGTCACCAAGCGCTTCAAACCGTTTGAAGTCATGGGCAACCCGGTTCATGTCATCGGCATCCCGTGGCACTTTGGATGGGTCTGGCCCAAGGATGGCGGCGATGCGGCCAACCTGCTGACCCCGGCCGTTGGTGATCCCAACACCGGCATCCCGGAAAGCAAGGCCTTCATGGTCAACGTCAAGAAAGCGTAAGGAGCCGATATGTCAGGAAAATCATTCTTCGTCGATCTGACCAAGTGCACGGCCTGCCGTGGATGCCAGATTGCGTGCAAGCAGTGGAACAAGCTCCCGGCCGAACAGACCAGAAACCATGGATCACACCAGAACCCCATGGATGTCTCGGCCATCACCTACAAAACCGTGCACATGAAGGAAGTCGCCGACGACAAGGGCATGATGGCCGCGTGGCTTTTCTTCCCGGAACAGTGCCGGCATTGCACCGAACCCCCCTGCAAGATGACCGCCGACGCCTATGACGAAACGGCCATCCTGCAGGACGAGGCCACCGGCGCCATCACCTTCACCGAAAAAACAAAGGATTTGCCGGACTTCGATGAAATCCGCGAAGCCTGCCCGTACAATATCCCGCGTCAGAACGCGGAAACAAAGGTCATGACCAAATGCACCATGTGCCTGGACCGCGTCCAGAACGGGCTTGTCCCGGCCTGCGTGCAGTCATGCCCCACGGGAACAATGAACTTTGGAGACCGAGACGAAATGATGGCGCTGGCCGAAAAACGTCTGGCCGAGGTACAGAAGAAGTATCCGGAAGCGGTGTTGGGCGACGCCGACTCTACCCGGGTCATCTACCTCTACCAGTTGCCGCCCAAGTCGTTCCACGACTATGCGGTGGCCGCAGCCACAGTCCCTGGCGTCATGAACCGCAAGGCCATGTTCGCCAAGCTCTTCGGCTCGACCTCCAGAAACAAGGCCTAATCAGCAGGCCCTCCTCCATCGGCTGGCCGGGAAGGCACCTTCCCGGCCTCTTTCACGCACCGCCGTGCACACGGCGTTGCCCTTTCAAGCACAAGGCCCGCACCCCGAAAATACGGGATGCGGGCCTTTTTTCCATCACGACCGCGATCCATGGCGCACAATCTAAAGCGGATAGGGCGTCAGACTGCGCACCCCCTTCTCGGTGACCAGCACGGTCTGCTCGAACTGAGCTGAAAGAGCCCCGTCGGCCGTGACCACGGTCCATTCGTCAGCCAGGCGCTTGATCGCCAGTCCGCCCTGATTGATCATGGGCTCGATGGTGAAGACCATGCCCGGCACCAGAATGATGCCAAGCCCGGGTCGGCCCGTATGGTTGACCTGGGGTTGTTCGTGAAAAGCATGCCCCACGCCATGCCCGACCAACTCCCGGACCACGGAATACCCGGCCCCCTCGGCATGGCTTTGGACGGCGTATCCCACATCACCGAGGGTGGCTCCGGGGCGCACGGCCGCAATCCCGCGCGCCAGACATTGCCGAGTCACGTCCACCAGCTGCCTGGCTTCGGGATGAACCTCACCGACAAAGAACGTGCGGTTCGCATCGGCAAACCAGCCGTCGACGATACTGGTCACGTCGACATTGACGATGTCCCCCTCGGCCAGAACACGCGCGCCGGGAATACCGTGGCAGACCTCGTCGTTGACGGACACGCACACGCTCTTGGGAAATCCGCGATACTCCAGCGGCGCGGGCACGGCGCCGTGCTCCAGGGTAAAGTCATGGACCAGGGTGTTCAGGGCGTCGGTGGTGATCCCGGCCCGGACGTGGGCTTCGATCATGTCCAGGGTTCGCACCACAAGGGCTCCGGCACGGGCAATGCCGTCAATGGCGTCCTTGTCTTTAAGTTTGATGCGGTACCGTTTCCAATATTCTTCCGCCACGCTCGCGCTGAGGTTGCGGCGGGTCAATCGAGCTTTGGCATTTCTGAAAAGCATGGCATTCCTTCTTCTGTTTTGTCTTCCATTGGCCCAGAACCCCCCGTGTGTCCAGTGCCCACGGGCGTTGCCTTCCCCCGCTCTTTGGGCCATGGTGCCAAAAAAAAGGAGGAACACATGCCTACCCTGAAAATCTCGGGAATGTCCTGCGCCCATTGTACCGGCTCGGTCACGAAACTGCTCGCGTCCGTGCCCGGCATCTCCAACGTATCCGTGACCCTCACTCCAGGCCAAGCCACCTTCGACGCCGCGCCCGAGGTCGACCTGGATGCCGTCAAGGCGGCAATCCGCAAAATCGGATTCGAGCCCCAGGACTGATGCATGTTCCCAACCCTGCGCAAGCTGATCCTGCTCATCCTGGGCATCCCTTTTGTCATACTCGGCACCCGCTTTCTGCTGGACGCCGGTGAAAGCGCGCTGACCTACCGGTCCGCTCAATCCTGGACAGCGCGGGACGCGGCCCTCATGGCCGTGGATCATTTTTCCAGTGCCGACCAGGCCCTGGGCAATCAGACCGTGGTCCGCTACCAGTATGAATTTGACGGCCAAAACCATGAAGGCCAGTTTTCGTGCATCGGCGACGAATGCCCGCAGCCCGACCTGCATCTCATCCTGCGCGCGGCCCTGGCCGAAAACCGCACTGTCGCGGCCCTGGTCAACCCCAAAAAACCCGGACAGTCCGTGCTTTATCGGCACCTTCACATGCCCCTGCTCCTGCTCAAGGCCGGAGCGGGTCTTTTTTGCTTCCTGACCGGCAGCATGGCCGTCATTTTCGGCGTCTACCTGCTGCGCGGCACCGGCCCCCTCAAGGAGGGCAAATGATCCACGTCATGGCACGCTTCACCCTCAAACGGGGCATGGCCCCGCTCTTCCTGCGGGAATTCCGGGATTTGGCGATTCTGGTGCGTCAGGAGGCCGGCTGCGTAGATTATTTCCCGGGCCAGGATGTGCGCATGGACCTTGAAAGCCAGCAACTCAACCAGGACTCGGTCACGGTGCTGGAAAAATGGACCAGCCGCAAAGCCCTCGAAAGCCACTTGCGATCCGGGCACATGCGTGGGTTTCAGGAGAGGGTCAAGGACATCGTCGTCGATGCGGTCCTGACCATCGTCGAAGAGGTGTGAGATCAATCCCGGATCCACGGCCCTTCCGGGCGGGCGCATGGTACGGCGCGCCAAAAAACGCGAGGCCCCTGCGGAGACAACTCCGGCAGGGGCTTTTTGTGCCGCATGCGACCGATCACACGGAAGCGGTGCGATCCTCCCGCGCCAGCTTGAGCAGGGCGTTGATCACGCAAGCGGCCAGACTTGAGCCGCCCTTGCGACCGGCAATGGTGATGTAGGGAATAGCGTCCTGGGCCAGCAGCATGTCCTTGACTTCGGCGGCATTGACGAAGCCGACGGGCATGCCGATGATGAGCTTCGGTGGCCGGGCGCCACGATCCATCCAGTCCAGCAGGCGAAAAAGGGCGGTGGGCGCGTTGCCGATAACAAAAATATCCGCCCCCCCATGGGCCATGACCTCATCCACGGCGGCCCAGGCCCGGGTCACTCCCTCACTCTTGGCCCTTTTGGCCACCCGGACATCACTCATCAGGCAGCGCACCGTGCAGCCCATGGGCTCAAGACGGCGTGCCGGAATGCCGGCCAGGGCCATCTGCGTGTCCGTGACGATGTCCGCTCCGGCAAGCAGGGCTTCCTTTCCGACACGAACAGCGGCCGGATGGAAGCGGATCCGCGTCAGCAGGTCAAAATCCGCAGTGGTGTGGATCATGCGGCGGGCAACGACCCATTCTTCTCCGACAAAGGGCCGGGGAACCGGGACCTCGGTATCGATGATGGCCAGGGAACGGGATTCGATTTCCTCGGGCGGGACGTGAACGTACATGAAATATCCTTATTCGGTCGCGCCTGATGAAATATGCTGACAAGGCTTCGCGGCGCGGGATCAAAACCTCATTGCAGAACGCCTTCGTGCACCGTGATCAAATAAAGGCTCTCCTGTTCAAAAAATTCCTGTTCGATGCGTCCGGTCAGTGACTCCTCAACCTCCAGCACGATTCTGGCCCGCTTGAAGGGCTTGTCTTCGTGCCCGACACGAATTTTGCGCACCATGCGTCCCTGGCTGAGTATTTCCCTGGGCAGGCCGGCGAGGGGCAACGTGCCGTCAAAATCGCACACCACCCTGACAGGGGGCTCCTTTTTGAGCACGAACATATCCGGCAGCACGGGCCCATCAAGATAGACGCGGACCTTTTCCGTGACGGCTCCGGCTTCGAATTCGACACGCACGATGTGCTGCTCCTGAAAGGACAGGCATCCGCTGCCGGATCCCTTCGTGAACATGGGCACCGAAATTGCGGAGCCCGGGACAAGGAGCGCGGAATGGAAAATTCCGGGGTTGAGCGC
>CAXNFJ010000181.1:0-5154 GCA_964201165.1 Desulfomicrobium sp. | reverse complement strand
CATCATCGATGTTCGTATCAAGCGTACGGATTTGCCCCAAGAGAATCAGTTGGCGATTTATGGCCGCATGCAAGCGGAACGTGAGCGTCAAGCCAAGCAGTATCGATCCGAAGGTCGGGAAGAAGCCACCAAGATCACTACCTTGGCCGACCGGCAACGGGCTGTTCTGTTGGCGGATGCACGTCGCGAAGCTGAGGCTGCTCGCGGTGAAGGTGAGGCCGCAGCGACGGGAATCTATGCCCAGGCTTTAACCCAAGACCCTGATTTTTATGAATTTGTCAGGACGATGGACGCGTACAAGAAGACCATGAAAGATCAGACCCAGTTTGTCTTGACCCCCGAGAGTGAGTTTTTCAAGTATTTGAAATAAATTGAGTCTATCAATAAAAAAAGGCGGCCTGAGCCGCCTTTTTTTATGCATTTTGTCATTATCACAGTGAGTTGGCGTCGTCTTCCACCTGCTGGATCATTTTATCCCGCTCGGCCACGATCCGTTCTGCCAACTTGGGATCGTGCAAGGCCAGAATTTGTGCCGCGAGCCAGGCCGAGTTTCGCGCTCCGACCTTATCCAAGGCCAGTGTCCCGACCGGAAAGCCGGGAGGCATCTGCACCGTGGCCAAGAGGGCATCCCAGCCCCCCAGGGCGGAAGCGGAAATGGGGATGCCCAGAACGGGGCGAATGGTTTTGGCGGCCACGGCGCCGGCAAGATGTGCGGCCAGTCCGGCGGCACAGATGAAAACCTGGGTTCCATCCGCCTCGAGTTCGTGTACCAGGCGGGCCGTCCTTTCCGGAGTGCGATGGGCGGACGTGATGGTGAACATGTACGAGACGCCCAATTTGTCCAAAACATCCGCACACGGACGGACGGTCGCCTCATCGGATTTACTGCCCATGAATATTGCAACCTGTGGCATCAGGGTCTCCTCAAGCCTTTACTGGCGATATCCTTGCGGTAGTAACTGTTTTCAAAATGAATCTTCTGAACTGCCTGATATGCGCGCGCGCGCGCTTCTTCAAGGTCCACCCCCAAAGCCGTAACACCCAGAACCCGTCCTCCGCTGCTGACCGGTTGGTCGTTTTGCAACTGCGTTCCGGCCTGGAAAACTTTAACCGTTTCAATCTGTTCCGCTGCATCAATGCCGGAGATGATCATTCCCTTGGGATAGCTTTGCGGGTACCCGAGGGCTGCCATGACGACGCAACAGCTGGTCTCCTGATGAAACGCAACCAGGGCCGGATCAAGGCTGCCGTGCACACATGCGAGCATGATCTCGACCAGATCGGATTTCAGCCGGGCCATGAGCGGTTGGCACTCCGGATCGCCAAAGCGAACATTGTATTCCAGCACCATGGGACCCTGCGCAGTCATCATCAGACCGGCGTAAAGCACGCCCTTGAAGGGATGACCAATGGCGGCCAGATGCTCGGTGATGGGCCTGATGGCCAAGTCAGCCATGGCTTCTTGCTGGGACTGCGGCAAGACCGGTGCTGGGCTGTATGCCCCCATGCCGCCTGTATTGAGTCCCGTATCGCCGTCGCCGATACGCTTGTGATCTTGCAGCGAAGGCATGGGCGCGATGATTGAGCCATCGCAAAAGGCCATAAAGGATGCTTCCTCACCCACCAAGGCTTCTTCCACGACCACGGTCTGTCCCGCGGCTCCGAAGACCTGATCCAGCATCATGTCCTTGAGCGCGGCTTCCGCCTCTTCCAAGGTCTGTGCAATGACTACGCCTTTGCCTGCAGCGAGGCCGTCGGCCTTGATGACCATGGGCAAGGAGTGGGCGCGCACATAGGCCAACGCGCTCTCGTAACCGTCAAAGACCTTGAAATCCGCAGTAGGCACTCCGGTTTCCCGCATCATGTTCTTGGCGAAAGCTTTGGAGCCTTCCAACTGGGCAGCGAAAGCGCATGGCCCAAAGCAGGGAATATGCACAGCATCCAATGCTTCCTTAAGGCCCAGGACAAGAGGCAGTTCGGGGCCGGCTACCACCAGATCGATGCCGTTGTCGTGCGCAAAGGACACGATGCCGCCGATATCGTCATCCTTGATCGGAACATTTGATCCAAGCAGTGCTGTTCCCCCGTTGCCGGGAGCAATGAAAAGCTTGTCCAGTTTGGGGCTTTGACTGATTTTCCAGGCCAAGGCGTGTTCACGTCCACCGGCCCCTACGAGAAGAATATTCAAGGAATCCTCCTGTGATTCATTAAGTGAAGCTGTCCGCGTGCTCGCTAGGAGCGGCGCTTGAACAATTTTTCCAGGTCGGCCACGTCCCAGCGCAGGGCGACGGGGCGACCATGGGGACAGTAATTTTTTTCCGGCAGCCGTTGCCAGGAATCAATGAGCGCCAACGCTTCATCAGCGTTGAGCACATCGCCGGCCTTGATGGCGGATTTACAGGCCATGGTTGCCCAGAGATCCTCCATGGACCTTGCTTTGCTGCTCAGCACGTCGTTCAAAAATTCCCTGGCCTTGGTCGGAGTCAGCAGGGCCGGTACTGCGTGCAGCAAGAGGCGCGGACCGGTGACAAGTTCAAGGGAAAAACCCAGGCCATCAAGCTGCGTCCATATTTCCTGAACCAGGGCGGATTGAGTCGGGTGCAAAGATATCTCAAGAGGCAAGAGCAGCGGGCGTCGATCACCACGGGAGCCCTGCGTGCGCAGCATGTTGAAAAGAACCCGTTCATGGGCCGCATGCTGGTCGATAAGGGTGATCTCGGTCTGATCGGCAAGCATGAGATATGTGCGCGCGAATTGCCCCAGATACTGAACGCCGGCTGGTTCCTGTCGGCCGACCGGCGGAGGTGCCGCAGGGCGGGGGGCCATGTCCTCAGGTGTTTCAAAGAGTTGTTGCGCAGCCACGGAGGATGCAAATTTGTTGGGCCAGTCGTGATCGTACGGAGCGTCGTGATGTCCTGGCTCGGCCAAAACTGTCTGAGGTTCGGGGCTGCGGGGCGACATGACGGGCAGGGCGGAATGAACGTGAGCGATTGAAAGGGTCTGGACATGATCCGGGATGCGATTCTGGTGGGAATTGCGCTCAAGACTGTGCAGTACGGCCCTGCGAACGATGCGGAATATGGCGCCTTCGTCCTGAAAACGAACCTCGGTTTTGGCCGGATGTACGTTGACGTCCACCTCATCAGGAGGAAGACGCACGAAGAGCACGGCCTGAGGATATTCCTTTCCTAAAATCCGACCACGATAGGCCTCGCGAATCGCGCTCAAGATTGTCTTGTCCTGGACGGGACGCTCATTGACATAGACATGGATGCGCTCCGCGCGTGCCTGGGCCATGGCCGGATCGCCAATGAGCCCACGGACTGAAACAGGGCCGTCGTCAAGACAGACTTCGTGCGCGGATTCAACGACTTCCCTCGGCCAAACGGCTCCGATGCGCTGGATCAGGTCTTGTCCAGCCAGAAAACGGTGGACGACCCGGTCCGAGTTGAGAAGTTCGAAATCGACATGCAGGTTGGCAAGCGCCATGCGCACGACAAGTTCCGTACATTTGCGTGTTTCCGTGGCAGGTTGCTTCAAAAACTTGAGTCGTGCAGGGACATTGGAAAAAAGATCGTTGACTTCGATTTCCGTCCCTTGAGACATGGCGATCTTGTCCTGGCGGAGGATGCGTCCATGCAGCAATTCGAGGACCGCACCATCACCATCCTCGCGGGCCGAAGCCAGGCGAAAGCGGGATACCGAGGCAATGCTGGGCAGGGCCTCGCCTCGAAATCCGAAACTGCGGATTTCCTGCAGGTCGTGCAGGGTTGAAAGCTTGCTGGTGGCGTGACGGGTAATGGCCAATTCCAACTGATCCTCGGGAATGCCGCACCCGTTGTCACTGATTTTGATGTGGGATTGGCCTCCATCCCTGATTTGGATCCGGATTCGCGTCGCTCCGGCATCCAGGGCGTTTTCGATAAGTTCCTTGAGCACGCTCGCGGGGCGCTCAACCACTTCGCCTGCGGCGATCTGGTTCTGCAGTTCAGCGGGCAGGAGCCGGATTTGTCGTTGTTGTTGCATGGGTTAGCGGCCCAGGGAACCCAATTGAGCCAGGATGATACGGAATTCGAATCGATTCTCTTCGTCCGTTTTGCTCCATATCGTCTCAGCGGTAAAACACTGGTGGTCGTAGCGAAGAGTCAACTCTTTTTCCAAATCGGTGCTGGCTTCGTAGTCAACGCGGTAGAGAAACGCAGCGCTCCATTGCTGGTTGATAGCCAATCCTCCGCCGAATGAGGCTATGCGTTGCCGTTCTTGCTCCTGGCGCATGTATTCATCGATCTCTTCCAGAAAATCCAGACCAAAGGATGCGTAGAATACGTCTTCATAATGAACGGACAGGGTGTGCTCGTGTTCGGTGACACTGCCTTCGTACGGAGAGATCCATGTTTTGTTGTTCAAGTAAAGCCAGGGACTGAGTCTCGTGGTCAGGTCTGTCAGCACGTCGGAAAAAGGTCGATTGGGGTATTCGTCGACATCATCATTTCTGTTTTCTTCGCGAATGCTGTATGTTTGTTCAAAACGAAGGCGAGCCAAATCAAAATAATCCAGTTGCAGTGCCGTTCGGCCTTGCTCTTCAGGACTGGGTTGCACTCTTCCCGTCTTGCATGTGAAGACATTGGTCAGGGAATATTTGAGTTCGTTTTTGGCTTCGAGGCGGTCTATTTCGTCGAAATACGGGTAGTTATCCTGGTCAGAATAGGGGAGGTATGTGTATGCCAGTCGCGGCTGCAGAGCGTGTTTCAATTTGAGCCAAGTCGGAGATTCGGTGCCCGCCTTGAGTTCACTTTCGTCGTTCAGGGTGAATATGCGGGAAAATTCCGTGTACGCCGAGGTGGAGAAGTCCGGCAAGAATCTGCTCTGTGTGCTTTTATCTGTCGCGACATCGCTATCATCCCCCTCATAACGGTCCACAAAATAGCTGGTTCCTCGTAACCCTGCCTTTGGGATGATGGATCCGTATTCAAAATGCAACGGAAATCCCGCAATGGGGTGAATGTCGAAACGCGTTCCGGTCGTCCCGTATTCGCGCCGAAAGGAGGCCAGTTGGGAGCTTCCTTCCATGGTCAGGGGGCTTTCGGAAAATTGGGTTTGATACAAGTGGAGGTTAAGTTCCGGAAGTCGTTGCAAAGTGGGATCATGAGCTCT
>CAXNFJ010000180.1:0-5162 GCA_964201165.1 Desulfomicrobium sp. | reverse complement strand
ATTCTAGAGCAATATATGCCAATTCTTCTGTGCAGGATGCTGGGGATAATGAAACACTTCATAACGGCGTCTTTCCTGTGTCTTCGGATAATGGGCTGACGCACTCCGGGGAAGGGCATGGCAATGCTTCGGTCGCAGAGGACCAAATGCTCTACCACCTTGGTGCGGTGAAGATAACGGGGGAGAAAATCCAGGCGGGAAAAGCCACAATCAAAGGCGTGGAGTTGCACTCACTGCCTTCTCACACGGATACAATCCCCGAGGCTCTCAAGGGGAGACCTAACGTCCAGTTTTCCAACGAGGAAACTTCCAGCCTCACGGGTGGGGAAATCCGTCCACCACGGGTCTCCATCGCAGGAGGCAAACCCTACGAAAACAACTTTCTCATCGATGGCATGAGCGTGAGCAATACCCTCAACCCCAACGGCCTGGACGAGGATGGAGATGACGTGAGTCCAGGTCAGTTGGATGTGAACGGTGCCGATCAGACCATTTTCTACGACTCCAGTCTCCTGGATTCCGTGACCGTGTACTCAAGCAACGTGCCGGCCAAGTTCGGCAACTTCGTCGGCGGTGTCGTCGATGCCACGCTCATGGATCCGCGCATGGACCGGTGGCATGCTGTTTTTTTGGGAAAACACACTCGTAGCGAGTGGTCCGACCTGCGTAGCGTGGACGATGATTCGCAAACGGCAGCGGACCAACCCCGGTTCAGGACGAATAGCTTGAAAGCATCTGCGGATGGCCCAATTTCCGGGAATGCGGCCCTCCTGATCGCCGCGACGCAGAAGCGATCCGTCATCCCCCTTGAGCTCAAGGAGAACGACGGCACGTTCAGTGACAAGGATCAATACCGCTCCAACGAAAACTTCTTCACCAAGTTGCTCCTCGTTCCTACGGATGACCTGAAACTGACCCTTGACGCAACCTACGCCCCCTATGCCGAGGAGCGCTGGAAACCATTATACCCCGACAGCGATTGGGCGATAGAAAATGATGCCTGGAGACTGGGCGGTTCGGCCAAATACGTAATGGGTTGGGGACTCCTGACAAGCAAGGCCGTCTATGCGCAGAACGGGTTTAGCCGTGATTCTTCCAACAATTTTCGGGAACAAATCTTCGGCTCCGGCATACCCGATTCCGAGGAGGTGAAGCGGGGAGGGTTGGGTGATGCCACCGCGACGAATCGCAATCTTGATTTCGGCTTGGGTGTGGAGTTGCAGGAACTCAAAACGGATTTCCTTTCATGGCGTATTTCCACAGGGCTGGACATGTCGAATGTCACTACGGACATGTGGAACGAAGCTGCCAGGATCGAGAACAGAAATGTCCCCTCCGATGGCAAATGGACCCAGACCGATGCGGACTACCATGAATACAGCCAGTCCAAGACGCTCAACACAGTGGGCTACTACGTCCAGACAGAGGCCCAATGGGATCGCTTCACCCTTACG
This sequence comes from Desulfomicrobium sp., assembly GCA_964201165.1. GTDB lineage: Bacteria > Desulfobacterota > Desulfovibrionia > Desulfovibrionales > Desulfomicrobiaceae > Desulfomicrobium. The sequence goes on along the minus strand of CAXNFJ010000180.1, from coordinate 3,708 downwards.
CCGGGTGTGCGCATCGATCATGACGATTTTTCCCGGAATACGGATGCCGCGCCACGTCTGAAGGCGGAACTGGATACCATGGGCGACGGCGCCCTGCGGCTTGTGGCGGGCGCAAACCGGTATTATGGTGCCCAGTTGCGCGCTTTCGCCTTTGACAGGGCTCGTCCTTTCTTTGTGAGGATGGAAAAATGGGATGGTAGCGTGAAGTTAATGGAGGGTGATGACAAGAATTATCAGGCCGAGGGGCTTGATACGCCATATTCCGATGAGCTGATGGGTGGCGCTCTGGGCGAGGTGTTGGGATTCGAATACGGTCTGGAACTGGTGCACCGCGATCATAAGGACAAGCTGATCAGCAAGACGCGCAAAGATGATCTCTACGAAATGACCAATGACGGAGAGAGCACTTATGACGGCATCACTCTGACGATTGCCCGCTCCATCGAAACGGAGCGGTTCGGCATGCATACCTTCACCTTCGGGGCGACCCAATCCAGGACGAAGACGTTCAATGGCGCCTATGACAGCGAAATTGACGTGGGCGATATCGCCAACGGCCACGAGTACAATTACGACAAGGTGTATTATGACGGCCAAATCATTGACCGGAGCGACATGCCGGCGGAAGATTTCAATGCGCCGCTGGTGGCCACGTTCTCATGGCTGGGGAGTTTCCATGACGACAGTTTTCGCGTCAATTGCGTGTCCCGTTGGAGAGACTCGACCACCGGATTGAGAGCCGATTCGCGCCCGGCCGATGAAACTCCTTACGGGACCACCGCCACGAAGCCGACCACGGAAAGCTCTCAATGGCTCAATGCCGAGAGTGAATGCCACAATGCCTACAAGAAGGGCGTCATATCCGGTGGCCTGGTCACGGACTTCGGGTTTGAGTACGATGCGTTGAAGGACGACCTGTACACCGTCAGCCTCCTACTGGACGTGGCCAACGTATTTTCCTCGAACGGGCACAGCGGCATCCCGAAAGCAACCCTTGATCGAGAGCAGGAGCGGGGACGTACGTTTTACGCGGGTCTGCGCTGTGAATTCTGATCAGACCGCATATCTGCGGCGCAGTCGAAGTTCCAGTCGCCCTGCCGCCAGGGAGCAGGAAAAGGTCAGCACGAAATACAAGAGCGCCACGCAGGTCCAGACCTCCATGGTCAGGTAGGTCGTGGCCATGAGTTGCATGCCCTGAAAGGTCAGTTCCTGGATGGAGATGACGGAGACGATGGACGAGTCCTTGATCGTCGATATGATCTGCCCGGCCAGGGGTGGAATCATGTTCCGCACGGCCTGGGGCATGATGATGAAGATGAGCAGTATCGGGCGCGGAAATCCCAGCGCCCGTCCCGCCTCCCACTGGCCGCTGTCCACGGAGCGGATGCCGCCGCGAACAATCTCCGCGACATAGGCCCCTTCATAGAGTCCAAGGGTAAAGGCCGCCGTGACAAAAGCGTCGACCTGGTCCACTCGGCCGATCAGAACTCCGGCGATGGTCTTGATTCCTTCCGGCGCCGTGCGCAGGGCATCCTGCAAACCAATGGACGGGGCGATTTGATCAGCCAGAAAGAAATAGCACAGAAAAATCAGGACGAGCGGCGGAAGATTGCGGCACAGTTCAACATAGGTTCCGCCGATGAGCCGCAGATACAGGCTGGGGCTGGTACGGCCCAGCCCCGCCAGCGTGCCGAGGAAGAGGGCGATGAGGGCGGACCAGCAGGTCAGGCGAATGGTGGTGAACATGCCTTGCAGGAGGAGTCCCGGGCGGCCGTCGCCACGCAGGAGATATTGTCCGAGCACCGCCCACTCCCAGGCTTTCCCGTTCTGAGCCTGCACGCTCAATGTAAGATATCCGACCCCTCCCGCCAGGAGAGCCAACAGAATGAGATCCAGCCGGGTCAGGACCTGCCTTGGGCGTCTTTCCGCCCGAAGCCTTTGATCGGTTTCCGGACGCGGTGTCCTTGTCACTTGATTTTTGATTCCCACTCCACGGTTTTGAACCAGTAGTCATATCTTTCGGCCAGCCAGCCCTCGGATGCGGCCACCAGCACCCAGTTGTTCAGGAAATTCAAAAAATCCCCGTCCCCTTTGCGTATGGCGAAGCCGATGGGCTCTTTTGTAAACGTCTCCCCGCCCAGGGGCAGGTACAGGCTGTTCGTGTTGCGGATGGCCTGCTGTTCGGGAAAGGGGGCTGACGCGACCATGGCGTGGGCTCTTCCGTTCAAGACTTCCTGCAGGGCTTGGGCCTCGTCGTCGAACATGCGCAACGTGGCCAGGGGCATGTGCTTTTTGGCGGCGGCAACGGATGTCGCCCCTGTTTTGGCGGCCAGGACCATCTCCGGCTTGTTGAAATCCGCCAAGGTCGACAGGCCCGGAGCGGCTTTTGTGCTGGCGACCATGGACATGCCCGAGAATTCGTAGGGGGTGCTGAAATTGACCTTGAGATTGCGGGCCGGCTGGATGCCCATGCCGCCAATGATGATGTCGAATTTTCCGGTCAGCAGGGCCGGAATGATGCCCGACCATTTGGTTGGCACGAATTCGACCTGCACGCCCATGTCCGCGGCCACGCGGCGGGCGACATCGATTTCGAAACCGATGTACTCCCCCTCCTTGTCCTTCATGGCCCAGGGCACAAAGGTATCGAAACCCACGCGCAGCACGCCGCGCTCCATTACCTGGTCGAGTACGCTTTTTTCGGACGTCGCTCTGCTGTCGACCGGCGACCACAGGGCGCACAGTGTTGCGCAGCAGAGCAAAATGGTGATTAATCTGGACATGAATCCTCCAAATGTAATGATGGTGAACGCTTTTCCATCAATCTGGCCAGTGATGACAGGGTGCCGGTGAAGAGCAGATAGATGGCCGCGACCACAAACCAGATTTCAAAGCTGAGAAAAGTTTCCGCGACAATAGCCTGTCCGTGCATGGTCAGGTCGAAAATGGCGATGGTCGAAACAAGGGCTGAATCCTTGATGAGCGAAACCCCCTGGCTGGTCAACGGGGGGAGAACATTGCGCAGGGCCTGGGGCAGGATGACCTGCATGTAGATACTTGTCCTGCCCATGCCCAGGCTGAGTGCTCCTTCCCATTGTCCGCGCGGGATGGCCAGGATGCCTGCGCGAATGACTTCCGAGGCATACGCTCCCTCGAACAGTGCCAGGGCCAGGACGGCTGAAGGCAAACGGCCCAGGCCCACTGCCGGGGCGAGGACAAAATAAATGAAGAAGATCTGCACCAAGAGGGGAGTGTTGCGGATCAGTTCGAGATAACAGCGGGCCACGGCCTTTCCGACCAGGGAGCTGGACAGGCGAACCAGGGCCGTGCCCAGGGCCAGGACCGCTGCGCCGACGAGTCCGAGCCCCGAGACCAGCAGGGTGATGCCCGCGCCCTGCAACAGGGGGCCAGGGCTTCCATCGGGCAGCAGGATGAAGCGGGGCACCCTGTACCACTGCCAGTTGTAGCCCATGCTCTCCGCACCGTGCAGCACCACCCATGCCACGCCCAGCATGGTCAGGACATAGGCGACAACTGAGCAGAGCGTACCGCAATGGCAGCGCAAAATGTGAAGTTTGGCAAGCATGGCTAGGTTGTTACGGCCCCGAAGGGCCGTAAGAGTGGTTTTATTGTGGACGAAGGGTCATGACCGGCACGGAAGAGGTTTTTACGACTTTTTCGGCCACAGAGCCGAAAAGGAGACGGTTC
>CAXNFJ010000179.1:0-5162 GCA_964201165.1 Desulfomicrobium sp. | reverse complement strand
GTTGGGGAGGCGGGAGCAGGAGATGGAAGTCCTGCGCATACGGTGTCGCGAACTGGAATCGGAACAGGAGCGGCTCCTGGAGAAATCTTCTCCGGCCCAGGGGGCCTTGCCCCAGGCCGCAGGGATGGCCTGCGCGTCCGAAACATGTTCCCCCGAGTGTCCCTCTTTTGATCTGTGCCGCAAGCGAGTGCTCATCGTCGGTGGTTTAAGCCGCATGGAAGAATCCTACCGCAGCTTTGTGGAAGGGCGGGGAGGAATTTTCGAATATCATGACGGCAGACTGCACGGAGGGGGCAAGAGGCTTGAAAACAGTTTCAAGCGGGCCGACGTGGTGCTGTGTCCTGTCAATTGCAACAGCCACGGGGCATGTCTGTTGGTCAAAAGCCTGGGCAAGAAGCACAAGAAGCCGGTGCATATGCTGCCGGGGTTCGGCCTTTCAACGGTGTCCAGAGCCATGGCGGAAAACGCGAACTGAGAAAAGAAGGAGGGAGTATGTGTTTCAAATTGGATAACGGTTCGGAGTTGTTTTCGGTTCAGGACATGCACCGCTTGCGCAAGGCATCGAGTGGAGTGATGGGATCTAGCCCGTGGACGACACGCGCGAAAGAGCCGGAAAAGGACGGCGCGTGTCCCGGCAATGGCGATGGAAGCTGTACCTGCGCAGTCAAATGCGCCCGCTGCACGTGCCGGGAAAAAAAACTCGAGCGGGAAAGTTGAGCGGAGGGTGTATGTATCAGCCGGGACGCGAGTCCATTTGTGTTGAAATGTCCGCGGCCACCCTGACGCGGTTGCTGGCCGACGGTCATGTTGGCGCGGCCGAGCTGCGCTGTCTGGACGGCGCGTCCAGGCATTGTCTGCGCCGGCTGTGCCTGAGGAGCTGCATCCGCTGCGAGCGGGCGGGGGAATGCACAATGACGGGGGTTTGTCCACGCGAGCAAGGGGGCCGAAACAGTGAAAGCCAGTCCTGACCCGTGCCTGGCGGATCGCCGTCGCGTGACGCCGTGGGACCGGGAGACGGATGTGTCGGTCAAGGCCGCGACTCGCGGCCACTCTTCCTGGCTGTCCCGGTTCGGCATCGCCCGGCGTATCGCCCTCTTGCTGTTTGTGCTGGTGCTGCTGCCCATGACCGCGACCTTGGCATTGCTGGAGAGCGGGACCATAAGCGACCCGGTCAACATGCTGGTCGTCAGCCTGGCGGTTGGTTTGGGGCTCTTGGCTCCGGTCAGCCGGGTCGGGGCTTCTTTTCTGGTGCTCCGGGACCTGCGGGCCATCAATGAATTTTGTTCGGAAATCCAGAAAGGCCGCTACGGGTCGCGGTTTTCCGTGGGACTCGAAGGGGATGACGAACACGAGATGCTCCGCCTCAAACGCAACATGAACTGGATGGTCCACCACATCGAGACGCAGACCAAAAAGTTGCATGCCCGGCTGGACGAGAGTGATCTGCGCCAGCGCTTCTACGAGGAGATGTCCTACCGCGACCCTCTGACCGGTCTCTACAACCGGCGCTATTTCGAACGTTTTCTGGCTGATCTGCTGCGCGATCCGGGGCGAAAGGGTGATGTCTTTCTTGCGCTCATTGATTGCGACAGCTTCAAGCGGATCAACGACACCCTGGGGCACCAGACCGGGGACGAGGTTCTGACTGCGCTCGGCACGGTCATTGTCGAATCCGTGCGCGAAGACGTGGATGTCGGGTTTCGGTTTGGCGGGGATGAATTCGGGGTTATCTTTCGCTCCATCGAATTTTCGGCATGCATGAATGCCTGCGAACGGATTCGCAGCCGTTTTGCAGCAGGCGACAACCATGGATGCACGGTATCCATCGGTCTTGGCGTCTGGACTCCGGAAATGGGCGCGGACACCGCCGGGCTGGTGCAGGCTGGCGACGCATCCCTTTACGGTGCCAAAGCTCTGGGCGGAAACCACGTGGTTTCCCATCAATCGACAATCTTGTCCCACCGCGTCTCTCCCTCCGGTTCCCCACCGCTTTAGGGCGGATCAAAATCCCGCATTTTGATGGCCTGTCGGCCGAAAATTCATATTCACATTTTCAATGTAAGGATTTCTATGCTCTACAATCTGGAACAAATGCCATGCGCGTCCCCTTTTCTGCCGACCAGCAGCACGCCGTGCTCATCCCTGGTGCTGAGCCTGCATCAGCTGGCCGAGTCTCTGGGGCGGGCCGTGGATGCCAAAGACTCCTGGACCTGCGCCCATTCCGAGGAGGTCGCCGTGGTCAGTCAGATTCTGGCCCTGAACATGGGCTTTACGCCCAACCAGGCCGAACTGGTGCATCTGGCCGGGCATCTGCACGATATCGGCAAGATCGGGATTCCCGACGCCATCCTGCAAAAGCCCGGCGCCCTGACCCGGGAGGAATTCGAGGTCGTCAAGCGTCATCCGACCATCGGCGAGGCCATCGTGCAGCCGGTCAAGATTCTGAACGGAGCGTGCGGGGTGGCGCGGATGATTCGTCATCATCATGAGCGCTATGATGGCACCGGATATCCGGACGGACTGTCCGGAAGCGCCATCCCCATGGGCGCGCGCATCCTGGCCGTGGCCGACAGCCTCTCGGCCATGATGCAGCAGCGCCCCTACAAGGAGGCCATGAGCTTCGCCCATGCCCAGGACGAAATCCTGAGTCAGGCCGGAAAAATGTACGATCCTCGGGTGGTGCGGGCCTTCAAGCAGGGCAGCCGAGAGGTCCTGTCCGGGATAGAGGGGATGCGCGGAGAGGTCCGGGTCACGGGTTAGGCTGCTTCTTGGACCGGCCTTTGCTGGCCAATGCGTGAGATCTTGCGTAGTGAAGCGCGATCCGAACGACCTGATCGCCTGGAGTTGTCCATGACCAAGCTTGTCGCCTGGGCCGGGAATGCCTACTTTGCCGAATCCATGCGGGACCTGGGGTACGATTCGGTACTCCTTCCGCATGCGGCCATGATCGGCTGGCCGGAGATAGTGGCCTGTTGCGGCCGCCAACCCGATATGCTCGTGTATGGGGATATCAGCGCGCCGCCCTTCCTGCGCGGACTGGAATCCTTTCCCTGTCCGACCATCTTTTATGCCATCGATACCCACATCCACAGCTGGTATCCGCGTTATGCCCAGGCCTTTGATCTTTGCTGCGTGGCCATGCGCGATCATCTGCCCGGATTTCTCGGCCACCGTCTTCAGTCCCGCCACGTCCGCTGGCTGCCTCTCTTTTCCAGGGAACAGGATCGACCCATGCCGGGTCCTCTGATGGATCAGGTCCTTTTCGTGGGCAAGAATGATCCGGCCTTGACCCCGGGGCGCTTTCAATTTCTGAAAGCCCTGGGGCGGAGGGTGCCCTTGACCGTGCGCCAGGGGTGGTATCCGGAGCTCTATGCCCGGGCCAAACTGGTCCTCAACGTCTCCGAGCATCACGACCTCAATTTCCGGGTCTTTGAAGCTCTGGGCTGCGGAGCCTGCCTGCTGACCCCGCACGTGGGACACGGTCTGCTGGAACTTTTCCGGGACGGCGAGGATCTGTTCACGTATGATCCTGAAAATATGGATGGCCTGGTGGAGTTGATCGGGAACCTTCTCAGAGGCGAGGAAAGACGCACGCGGGTCGCCCGGACGGGGCACGCGACCGTGGTGAGCGGACACAGCGCCTCCCATCGGGCCAGGGCTCTTTGCGAATGGATCGACGGGGTTGATGTGCACGAACTGGTTCAGCTGCGTCTCGAAGGGCGTGGGCGAATTTTCGAGGATTGGCTGCGGCTTTTGTATCTCCATTTTGCTGAAACGGAAGAGAGTGAGGCTCGCGCCGCGATGTATCTGCGGGATTTCGCCCGTTCGGGCCGATCGGGCTAAGCCGCCCAATTCTGCCCATGCCATGAACGTTACTGCTCGCTGTTGAATTTCACGCTGAAACAGCTTCCTCGCGGCGTAAGGCTGCTGACGGCTATGGACCAGCCTTGATGTGCGCAGATCCGCTTCACAAGCGACAGGCCAAGGCCAAGCCCCTCTCCTCGTGTCCGGGATCCGCGTACAAAGGGCTCGAAGATGAGGTCCTGCTCATTGTCGGAAATCCCCAGGCCCGTATCCTCGATGCGAAACCCGTCCTTTTCCAGAACAAGTCGTACTTTGCCTTCGGCTGTGTAATGCAGCGCGTTGCGCAGCAAATTTGTCATGACCGTGCGCAGCAAGGTCATGTTGTGGAATGTTGGCGCCGACGCTTCCACTGTCAGTTCAAAATCCAGTCCCTTGGCGCGGAGGGCCGCGTCCCAGAATTCACGTTGTTCCCGCGCCACCTCGGCCAAAGTGGCCGTGCCCCCGTAAGCGGCTTCCTCGGGATTGGCTCTGGCCAGCATGAGGAAAGTCTGGACCAGATCGCTCATATCCCTGGTTGCGCGGCCGATGCGTTCGAGTTGCTCGCGTTGTCGGGTTTGCAGCCCGGTTTCGCCCAGGAGTTCGCACGATGTGGAAATGATCATAAGGGGGGTGCGCAGTTCGTGACTGACATCGCTCGTGAACAGGCGTTCGCGTTCAAGGGAAAGCCGGAGCCGTCCCAATGTGCTGTCAAAGGCCGCCGCCAGATGGCCGATCTCGTCATCCATGTATTCAGGAGCCAGAGGCTGTGTTTGCGGGTCGAGCTGGTCATGGTGTTTGACCTGGCCAGCAAGACGGATGACCGGTGCCATCACGTGCCGCGACATGAGCCAACCCAGTCCCCAGGCACCGGCGATGCACAGGAGGAATCCCGCCAGGACCACATTGAACAGAACCTTTTCCCTGTCCTCGAATTCCTGCTGCTCCTGCACCAACATGTATTGAACTCCATTGATGTCCAAAACATAGACATACATGGCCTCGTGTTCATTTTCGATTTCGGTCAGGCCGTCCTGAAGCTCGGCAAACCGCTTCGGAACAGGATGTTCGGCGGAGTTGGACGCATAAAATTGGGTGCGGGAGTCGAGTCGTGGGGATCGACCCGCTTTGAGGTCCTCGTGCAGCACAGTGCTGAGTTCGTGGTGGAGCGCCTGGGAAACAAGGTGGTTTTCGACAAAATGGACCACGGCGACGATGCTCAGGGAAAAAGCTCCACTGACCACCACCGTCATCAGTACAAAGGCGATGATGATGCGCTGGGAAAAAGGAAGTCTAGAGGTCATCGGCATGCTCAGCCAGAC
>CAXNFJ010000178.1:0-5206 GCA_964201165.1 Desulfomicrobium sp. | reverse complement strand
AGCCTTCGGACATAAAGAAGCTTTTCCGGGAAATCGAAGAAATCGCCCTGAAAATCCAATCCATAAATTTCAAAGGCATTTCCGATCAGGCCATCCTCGCCTTCTCCACGCTCAACTCCGCCATGGCCGACGCCCAGCTTGGGGCCATCTCCGCCGACATCCGCACCCTGCTGGCCAGCATCAACGCGGCGGCCAATCCGAAGCGACTCGAATCCATAGCCAAAAACATGGATCAGACCGTCATCGCCTCCCGCAACCTGATGGGCAAGGCGACCGAGGATCTGACCCGCATGGATGCCATCCTGGCCCAGTTCCAAGGAATCCTGGACACTAACCGGCCGCATATCGACACCACCATGGGAGCGCTGGCCACGACGGCGCTCAAGGCAGACGCCTTCATGACCCAAAGCCACGCGACGATGTTCCAGATGCAGGCCACCATCAAGGACCTGGAAGAGCGCCTGGCCATCACGTCCGAAAACCTGGAACAGACCTCAAGCAACTTGAACGCCCTGATCACAAACGCGAAAGACCAACCGTCCCAGCTTATTTTCGGACACCCCAAGGCCCCACGCACGGTGGAAGAGTAGGTACCCATGCCCCTCCGATTTTTTCTCCTGTTCATCCTGGCGTCGACCCTTGCGGGATGTGGCGCGGCCCGCAATTCCATCCCGGACACACGTTACTACACCCTGGAATACGAGACTCCCGCCGTATCCGGCCAGCAAACCCAGGCCATCATCGCCGTGAGCCGCTTCGGTGTCGCCCCTGAATTCAACACCACCAAGATCGTGTACCGCGACCTGTCCTTTGGCCGACAGGAATACGTCTATCACCAATGGCGCGCCACGCCGCAATCGCTGGTCGCGGATTACCTGCGCCGGGATCTGCAGGCCAGCGGCCTCTTCCTGGCCATAAGCACCCCGGGTTCATCCCTGCCCGCCACCCACCAGCTGGAGGGAATGGTCGAGCAGTGGCTGGAGCACGATGAAGAAGACCGCTGGCTGGCCACGGCCGAACTGACCATCACCCTGCTCGACCTGCGCGCCAAAAACATACCCAATCTGGTTCTTTTTCAACGCACCTACCGCGAGTCCGAACCCTGCGCCAAAAAAAATCCCGGCTCGGTGGTCGAAACCATGAGCCGGGTCATGCGCACGCTGTCGGGACGGATCATCGCCGATGTGCATGCCGCGATCGTTGCTGGGAAAGAGTGAGTGGAGAGTGGGTAATGGTTAGATCAAAGAGCAGCCCGTAACCCACTATTCACCACTCCCCTCAACACTTCCCGGCCGTGGCCGAACCGTTGAAGGAGGAGGCAATGATCTCCCAGGCTTCCTCCGCCGTACTCACGTACTTAAAAATATTCAGATCCTCGGCATTGATGGTTCCTTCTTCAACCAACGCCTGGAAGTTGATTACTTTTTGCCAGAAGCGACGGCCAAACAGCAGCACCGGAATGGGTTTGACCTTGCGGGTCTGAATCAGGGTCAGGGCCTCGAAAAGCTCGTCCATGGTCCCGAACCCGCCGGGGAAGGCCACCAGGGCCTTGGCCCGCATCAAGAGATGCATCTTGCGGATGGCGAAATAATGGAACTGGAAACTGAGTTCCGGGGTGATGTACGGGTTGGGCTCCTGCTCGAAGGGCAGCACGATGTTCATGCCGATGCTCTTGGCCCCTATGTCATGGGCGCCCCGATTTGCCGCGCCCATGATTCCGAAGCCCCCGCCGGTGATGACCACATGCTTGTGCTTCTCGAAATTCTCGGAGATGAGGCGCCCCAGCTTGCGTGACTCCGTGTAAAAACGGCTGTTGGTCACGGCAGAACGAGCCCGGATCAATTCCTGCTGCAGGAGGGAGTCGTCGGGATTCTTCCGCAGCCCGTGCATCACCTTTTCGAGGCGGACATTGGCGGATTCCGGGTCCTGAGTCCGGGCGCTGCCGTAGATGACGATCGTGGACTCGATCTGTTGTTCCTGCAGGGTCAGCTCCGGCTTCAGCAGCTCAAGCTGCAAACGCACGGGGCGCAATTCCTCGCGCAGAAGGAAATCCTGATCCTGAAAAGCCAAACGATAGGACGAGGATGTGCACTGGGGCGTGTCGACATGCCGCTGTGCGGCCTTGGCGTCCTCGTTTGCGGACGGGAAAACGCCAAAACGACGGGTTCGCTTGTTGGTCATGAGTCTTCCTTATGAGTGATCCAGGGCCACGCACTTGATTTCCACGATCCCGCCCAGGGGCAGGGCCGAGACCTGCACGGCGGCGCGGGCCGGCCGATGTCCGGCCATGAATTCATCGTAAATGGCGTTGAACAGTTTGAAATTGGCCAGATCGGTCACAAACACATCCGCGCTGACGATGTCTATCGTGGCGCATCCGGCTGCGGCCAGGATGGCCCCCATGTTGGAGAGGGCCTGACGGGCCTGGGATTCGAAGTCCGCTCCCGCAAACTGGCCCGTGGTCGGCATGAGCCCGAGCTGCCCGCTCACATACACGAATCCCCCGGCGCGCACGGCCTGGGAGTAAGGTCCCACGGCGGCCGGAGCCTTGTCCGTGGCGATAAATTCCAGTTGCTGCATATGTCCTCCAAAAAGGAACGGCCCGCGCGGGCCGTTCCGTCAAACCGCATTGTGATTTAACCGCTTCAATCAAGAACCTTTTCCAGCCAATCAAGGGCCGCCGCGACCGTAGGAAATCCTATGGTGCTGGTCAAGAGAATGACGGCGTGCCGAACTTCCTCGGCTGTGGCTCCGGCCTGCAGGGCTCTGCGGCCATGGCTGCGCACGGCGCCTTCGGAGCGCAGGGCCACGGAGGCGCCGAGTTGGACGAGCTGCATTTCCTTCTCGCTCAAGGGGCCCGCCTCCTGGGCGGTCTTGCCAAGGACTTCGGCCGCACAGATCAGGTCCGGATACATCTCCTGCAATTTCAGATAATGCTTGGGCTTTCCTGTACTCATGCTTTTCCTCCTGGGAAAAAAGTGGACCGAGTCCTTTATTGACGCGGCCATGATTCGGTCATACGGGCATCTGGACCCGAAAAACAAGGAGTTTTCCCATGATAATCGCCATTCCCACAGTCGGCACCCGCGTCGACGAACATTTCGGCCATGCCCGAACCTTCACCATCTTCACCCTGGACGACGCCACTAAGGTCATCGAAACGGAAACCTTTTTCCCGCCCTCCGGCTGCGGTTGCCAGTCCACCGTGGGCGTGAGCATGCAGGCCAAGGGCGTCTCCGTCATGCTGGTCGGCAACATCGGCCAGGGCGCCATCAACAAGATGGCCGAACACGGCATCAAAGTGATCCGCGGCTGCGAAGGCGAAATCAACGACGTGCTGGATCGCTGGAACAAGGGCGAAATCAAGGATCAAAACATCCTCTGCAATCATGAAGGCTGCACGCACTAGGAGATGAATATGGAATGCCCTTGCCACTCCGGACGAGAATTTAACGAATGCTGCGGCCCGATCATCGCCGGTGACATCATCGCGCCCAGCCCCGAGGCCTTGATGCGGTCGCGCTTCACCGCTTTTTGCCGGGATGAGATGGATCATCTGCGCGATTCCATGGTCGAGGAACACCGCGCGGAATTCCACGCCGAGGATGTGCGGCGCTGGAACAAGGAGACGACCTGGCTGGACCTTGAAATCCTGGAAACATCCACGGACGGGGACACGGGCATGGTCCGCTTCCGAATCGGCTTCCGGCACAAGGGTGGAACGCAGAACGTGACCGAGCGCAGCCGATTCGTGCGCCGGGAGAATCGCTGGTTCTATCTTGACGGCGAGCATGAGACCGAGACCGTGCGCAATGAAAGCCCGAAGGTAGGACGCAATGATCCCTGCCCGTGCGGGAGCGGTAAGAAATTCAAGAAGTGCTGCGGCTAGCAGGCCGCCTCAAAAACGGCGATCTGCTGCGTCAGCAAAAAAAACCAGACCGCTTATGTATGCGCAATACACTGCGCGTCCTGTTTTTTTTGCTTCCTTGCATCTCACCATTTTTGAACGGCCTTCGAATTTTTGATTTTTCAACAGCCACTAGGACCCAATGACCGCGATTTTTTCCATCATCCTCGTTTTCGCCGTCATGCTGGCGGGAATCCGCCTCAAGCTGGGTCTGGGGCTGTCCATCCTGGCGGGCAGCCTCACGCTGGCGCTTCTTTTCGGCCTCTCGCCCCTGACCTGGCTGGGCGCCGTCCCGGACGCGCTCTTGACCGAAGAGGCCTTTGTGCTCTGCGCCATCATCACCGTCATCCTGGCCTTCAGCGCCCTGTACTCGGCTTCCGGCCAGTCCAGAAGATTCATGCAGGCCATCCGCGGACAGGTCCGCTCCCGCTCCTTGCTCCTGATCTTTTTCCCGGCCCTCATCGGCCTTTTGCCCATGCCCGGAGGAGCCATCTTTTCCGCGCCCATGGTTGAAAAAGCGGCCTCGGAACTCTCCATCGGCCCCGAAGACCAGACCCTGATCAACTACTGGTTCCGACACATCTGGGAACTGGCCTGGCCCCTCTATCCCGGTCTCATCCTGGCCTCTTCCCTGGCGGCCATCCCGGTCACAGGGATCATCGGGCTCATGTGGCCCGGCCCCTTTGTGACCATTGCCCTGGGCTGGTTCTTCATCCTGCGCCCGGCCTTGAAAAACGCCCCGCGCCTGCCCCACGTCACTACGGAGTCCCGCGACGGACGGGATTGGCTCGGCGGCCTGCCCCTCTTCACGGCCATTGCCGGGTCCATCGCTGGCGAGTGGCTCTGCGCCGTACTTTGGCCCGGCAGACCCATGGAATACGGGGTCATCGCGGCCCTGATCCTGGCCTCCGGCGTAAGCCTGGTCATGGCCCAGGCCAAATGGACCGAAGTGCTGAAGGAAGCGGGGAAGGACAACACCATGTCGCTTTTGGCCGTGGTCGGCGCCATCTTCGTTTTCAAGGAGATCCTGCAGCAGGGCCATGTCGTCGACGCCCTGGCCCAGGCTTTGGGCGGCGGAAACGCGGTCCTCGCCATGGCCGCGATCCTGCCCTTTCTGGTCGGCTTCGTGTCCGGCATCACCATCGCCTTCGTCGGCGCGACCTTCCCCCTGCTGTTCGGCCTTGCGCACTCAACGGGGCAGGCCCATCTCATCCCGGCCATACTGAGCCTCGGTTTCTATTCCGGGCTGGCGGGCATCATGTCCTCACCCATGCACATCTGCTACCTGATGACCTGCAA